>JBBSCX010000031.1:0-16623 GCA_038249905.1 Burkholderiales bacterium | reverse complement strand
CACCACGGCATCGGCGGTGGCCGACACGGCGCGCGCCGTGGCCGCGTCGCGGATGCCGAAGCCCACCCCCACCGGCACGTTCACATGCGCGCGAATGCGCGGCAGCATGGCCGCCACCGCGTCGACGTCCAGATGGCCAGCACCGGTCACGCCCTTCAGCGACACATAGTAGACATAGCCGCTGGCGATGCGCCCGACCTGGCGCATGCGCTCGTCGGTGCTGGTCGGGGCGAGCAGGAAGATCAGGTCGAGCCCGGCTGCCTTCAGCGCCGCGGCGAAGGCCTCGCATTCTTCCGGCGGGTAGTCGACGACGAGCACGCCGTCGACGCCCGCCGCAGCCGCATCGCGGATGAAGGCACCGGCGCCGTGCCTCTGGTCGTAGCGCTCGACCGGATTGGCATAGCCCATCAGCACCACCGGCGTGTGCGCGTTGCCAGTGCGGAAGTTGCGCACCGCCGCCAACACCTGCGTCAGGCCGATGCCGCGTGCCAGCGCACGTTCGCTGGCCTTCTGGATGACAGGGCCGTCGGCCATCGGGTCGCTGAAGGGCACGCCCAGTTCGATGATGTCGGCCCCACCCTCGGCCAGGGCCTGCATGATCTGCGGCGTGGCGCCAGCATAGGGGTCGCCGCAGGTGATGTACGGAATCAGCGCCGTGCGGCCCGCGGCCTTCAGCGCCGCCAGTGTGCGCTGGATGCGGCCTGCGGCGGCGGCATGCGTGGATAGCGTGGCTGGCAGGGCTGGCGTGGCTTGCATGGCTTGCGCGCTCATCGCTGCGCCTCGATAGGCATCGTCAGGGGCATCGCCACGGGCATCACACCGCCCTTGACGCCCTGCCCGCGGCACGATGGCCGGCAGTAGAAATCGGCACCGGAGAGATCGGCGACGGTGCCGATGTCCTTGTCGCCACGGCCCGACAGATTCACCAGCAGGTGCTGGTCGGGCCGCATCGTCGCGGCCAATTTCATCGCGTAGGCCACGGCGTGGCTGCTTTCGAGCGCGGCGATGATGCCCTCGGTGCGGCACAGGCGATGAAAAGCACTCAGCGCTTCGTCGTCGGTAATGCCCACATATTCGGCGCGACCGATGTCCTTCAGATACGCATGCTCGGGGCCGACACCCGGGTAGTCCAACCCGGCGCTGATGCTGTGGGTCTCGGTGATCTGGCCGTTCTCGTCCTGCAGCAGGTAGGTGCGGTTGCCGTGCAGCACGCCGGGGCTGCCGGCGCTGAGGCTGGCCGAGTGCTTGCCGCTGTCCAGGCCCAGCCCCGCGGCCTCGACCCCGATCAGCCGGGTACCCTCGTGCCGGATGTAGGGGTAGAAGATGCCCATCGCGTTGCTGCCACCGCCGACGCAGGCAATCACCGCATCGGGCTGGCGGCCCGTGGCGCCGCCCAGGCCGACGATCTGCTCGGGCATCTGCACCAGACATTCGTCGCCGATGACGCGCTGGAAGTCGCGCACCATCATCGGATAGGGGTGCGGGCCGGCCACGGTGCCGATGATGTAGAAGGTGTTCTCGACGTTGGTGACCCAGTCGCGCAGGGCCTCGTTCAGCGCGTCCTTCAGCGTCTTGCTGCCGCTGTCCACCGGCACCACCGTCGCGCCCAGCAGGTGCATGCGATAGACGTTGGGGCTCTGGCGCTTGACGTCCTCGCTGCCCATGTAGACCACGCATTCCAGGCCGTAGCGGGCGCAGATGGTGGCCGTAGCCACGCCGTGCTGGCCGGCGCCGGTTTCGGCGATGACACGCGGTTTGCCCATGCGCCGGGCCAGCAGGGCCTGGCCGATGGTGTTGTTGATCTTGTGCGCGCCGGTGTGGTTGAGATCTTCGCGCTTCAGATGAATCTGCGCGCCACCGATCTCGCGGCTCATGCGCGCGGCGTGGTAGATCGGGCTGGGCCGGCCGACGAAGTGCTTCAGCTCGTGCCTGAACTCGCGCACGAACTCCGGGTCCTCGCGGTACTTGGCGTAGGACGCTTCGAGTTCGTGCAGGGCGTGGAT
This sequence comes from Burkholderiales bacterium, assembly GCA_038249905.1. GTDB lineage: Bacteria > Pseudomonadota > Gammaproteobacteria > Burkholderiales > Burkholderiaceae_C > Rubrivivax. The sequence continues at coordinate 14,620 of JBBSCX010000031.1, read as the reverse complement.
CAGGGTCTCGGCGACGAAGGTGCCACCGTAGGGTCCGAAGTGCCCGCGGGCATCGGGTTGGTCGTAGTTCAGCATGGTCAGGATCGAAGGTTCAGGGTGTCATGCGGGTGGCAGGCGTGTCTGGCACGTCTGCATTCAGCTGCCTGTCGGCAAGCTGCACCGCCTGGCAGAACCGGTGCAGCAGCGCAGCGTCCTTGACGCCCTTGGCCGACTCCACACCGGAGCTCACGTCAACGGCCCAGGGCCGCAGGCGTGTGATGCCATCGATCACATTGGCAGGACTCAACCCACCAGACAAAACGACCGGAAGGCGCACGGCACCCGCCAGATCTTGTACGACTGACCAATCGAAGACCTTTCCCGCCCCGCCGTAACCCTCGACATGCGCGTCGAGCAGCAGGGCCTGTGCTGTGTCGAATTGACGCGCAAAGTCTACCAAATCGAAGCCTGGCGCCACGCGTGCCGCCCGCAGGTAGGGCCGCCCGGACGCCCGGCATTGCGCCGGGGTCTCGTCGCCGTGGAACTGCAGCAGCGCCAGCGGCATCGCGGCCGTCGCGGCAGCCACATCGTCGGCTGTCGCATTGACGAACAAGAGCACCGGGGTGGTGAAGGGCGGCATGCGCGCGGCCAGTTCGGCGGCGCGCGCCAGCGTGACGGCACGCGGGCTCTGCGGCCAGAGCACGAAGCCCAGGGCGTCGGCGCCGGCATCGAGCGCGGCATCGACATCGGCCTCGCGGGTGAGGCCGCAGATCTTGATGCGGGTGCGGGTCATGGCAGGCGGCGCAGCGGGGCGCCGGGGGGGTCGTGTCTCAGGTCTGAGATCCCGGGTCTGAAGTGTCAGGCCCCGGCCAAGTCGTGCAGGGCCGGCCCCGGGATGGCATGCGCGGCATCGTAGTACGGCCCGACGAAGTACAGCCCCTCGGGGCTGAAGGTCGGTGCGGCAGCGTCGCGGTCGCGTGCGGCCAGCACCTCGGCCATCCAGGCGGGTGAATGCCGGCCGTTGCCCACCGCCAGCAGGCAGCCCATCAGGTTGCGCACCATGTGGTGCAGGAAGGCGTTGCCGTCGAAGTCGAACACCCACTCGCGTTGCGACGGAGGGCCCTGGTGCCCGATGCGGATATGGTGGAGCGTCTTCACCGGCGTCGGCGACTGGCAGGCCGCGGCGCGGAAGGACGTGAAGTCGTGCGTGCCGATCAGGTGCGCGGCAGCAGTGCGCATGGCGTCGGCGTCGAGCGCACGGAAGCTCCAGCCGACCAGGCCGTGCAGCAGCGCGGGCCGCACCGGGGACTCGATCAGCCGGTAGCGGTAGCGCCGGCCGCGCGCGCTGTTGCGGGCGTGAAAGGCCGCGTCCACGGGCTGCGCCCACTGCACGGCCACATCGGCCGGCAGGTAGGTGTTGGTGCCGCGCACCCAGGCTTGTGCGCTGCGCTCGACCGGCGGGTCGATGTGCACCACCTGGTTCAGCGCATGCACACCGGCGTCGGTGCGGCCGGCGCACACCGTGGTGAGCGCGTCGCGTGGTGCCGCCGCGAAGGTGGCCAGTGCCGTCTCCACCACATCCTGCACCGTGCGGCCGCCGGCTTGCGACTGCCAGCCCTGGTAGGCCCCGCCGCGGTAGGCGATGCCCAGGGCGATGCGTGCGTCAACGCGGGGACCAGGACCAGGACCAGGACCAGGACCGCGGCCGGGGCCGGGGCCTGTACCTGCGCCTGTACCCGTGACCTTGTCGTCCCTCAGCCCAGCTGCTCCAGCATGCCCTGCGCCTTCACGCGCAAGGCGCCGTCGGCCCTCGCGACGACCTCTTCCAGCAGGTCGCGTGCGCCCTCGAGGTCGCCGATCTGGCGAAATTCTTCCGCCAGCTCCAGCTTGCGCGCCAGGGCTTCGTCGGTCGCCGGGCCATCCACGCCCGGATCTTCGAGCGGGAAATCGGTCAGATCGACATCGGCTGGCGGCAGCGCCCGCGGCACGGCCACCGCAGGCGCACCCAGGTCGCCGAGATCGCCCAGATCGAAGTCCAGGCCGTTGTCGGCAGACGCAGCCGCCGCAGGCGGGGGCGCAAACGCAGACCTTGTCGGTGACGCATCCAGGGCACCCGGTCCGGTGGCCGGGGCACCCGAAAGTTCGGCCTGGCTGAGGTCGAAGTCCAGACCCGCGTCGGCCGAAAGATCGGTCGCCGTGCCCAGGGCCTGGGTTGCCTCTGGCGGCGCCGGCCGCGTGTCCGGACCGAAGTCGGACGGCACGCTGTCGGGGCCGGCGCGGTCGCCGCCCCGGGTGACGGTGCCGCCGAGATCGAGGTCCAGATCCAGGTCGCCGTCCAACGTCGCATCGGCGGCGGGCACGAAGGCGGGCGGCACGACCGGTGCGGTGTAAGGCACAGTGGATGCGCCCAGCGCATCGATCGGCGGTCCGTCGTCATCGGCGTCGCCGGGCCGCCCGCCGGGCTGGTACAGCGCATTGTCGGGGTCGATGCCAAGGCCCAGGGCCTGCGCCTTGGGCCAGTCCTCGCCCTGGCCGGCCGTCAGGTTGTAGACCTGAGTGGCCAGCAGTTCGAAGCCCTTGCTGTCGCGACGCTTGGCATAGACCTCGAGCAATTTGATCCGGATCGCCATGCGGTCCGGATTGGCGCGCATGGCCTCCTTCAGGATTTCCTCGGCCTGCAGGTCGCGGCCATAGGCCAGATAGACGTCGGCCTCGGCCACCGGGTCGACATCGCCGATGGCGTCGAGCTGGCTCAGCGAGTAGCTCATCGACGACGCACTGGTGCCCGTGGCCGGCGCGGCGTCGCGGGTATCGATGCGCTGGCCGCCGCTGGCGCCGAAGAAGGAGTCGGGCTGCAGCCGGCTTTCCAGGAACGATGTCTCGCCCTCCAGCTTCTTGCGCTTGCGCAAGCGCCACAGGCCCACACCGGCCAGCAGCGCCACCAGCAAGCCCGCCAGCGGCAGCACCAGCGGGTTCTGCAGCAGGTCGTCGACAAATCCGGGCTCGCTGTCGGCCGCTGTCGGGGTCGGGGTCGGGGTCGGGGTCGTTGCGGGCGCTGGGCCTGCCGCTGGCCCCGCAGCCGGCAGCGGTGGCGCCGCGGCCACGGTCGGGCCGGCCGATGGCGTCGGGGCGGCGGCCGGTGGTTGCACGGGCGCCGCGGCCGGGGCCGCCGCGACCACGGTCGGGGCCGCAGCCGGTGCCGGTGCGGGCGTCGGTGTCGTGGGGGCCGGGGCGGGCGAAGCGGCAGATGGGGACGCAGCCGGCGCGGTGGCGCCCTGCAAACGCTTCAGTTCCTCGACATTGCGCGCCAGTTCAGCCAGGCGGGCATTGGCGTCGCGGCGCTCGGTGGCGCGCGCGTCCTGGGCCTCAACCGGCTTCAGCCCACCCTGGCTCAAGGTCAGCTTGTCTGGCGTGGGGGCGGCGCCTGGGCGGCGGTCGTCCACCTGGGCTTGCACCTGCCCCGCGGCCTGGCGCGCGGGGGCGGTTTCGGCCCGCACCGGCGTGCCTGCCGCCAGTGCGCGGCGGTAGGCGTCGAAATCGGCACTCTGCGCGAGGATGATCTCGCGCGCCTGCGGCTGCGGGAGCGTGGCGGCAGCATCGCCGGCGGGCACGGTGAGCACAGCACCGCTCTTCAGGCGGTTCATGTTCTCGCCCATGAAGGCCTGCGGGTTGCTGCGGAACAGCGACACCAGCATCTGGTCCAGCGAGACGCCGGCCGGCTGCACGCGCGTGGCGATGCGGCTGAGCGTGTCGCCCGGTCGCACCCGCACCTGCTCGCCTGCGGCCGCAGCCGGCGAAGGACGGGGCGCGGCCGCCGCAGCCGGCGGCGTGGCGGCTGGTGCGGCCGGTGCGGCTGGTGCGGCAGGCGGGCGCACGGCCAGCGGCGGGGTGGGCGCCGGCGCCGGTGCGGCACGGGGAGGAATCGGCACCGCAGCAGGCGCCGCTGGCGGGGCCTGCACGGGGCTGGTGAGCACGGCCGAGGGCGGCTCGGGCGGCGGCGGCACGGGCAGCGCCGGCGCCGGAGACATCTGCGGCGGCATGGTGGCCGCCGGGGCCGCCGGGGCCTGTGCCAGACGCGAGCCCGGCGGGTCGAACAGCAAGGTGTATTCACGCACCAGCCGGCCCGAGGCCCAGGTGGCTTCGAGAATGACGTCGACGAAGGGCTCGAGCACCGCGCGGTCGCTGACGATGCGCACCACGTTGCGGCCATCGGGGCGGCGCTGCAATGTCACCTGCGCACTGGGCAGGGCGGGGTTGTAGTCCACCCCCGCGGCGCGGTAGGCCTCGGCCGGCGCGATGCGCAGCCGCAGCGACGCCGCCTCCTCGGCGGTCATGCTGGTGACCTCGATCTCGGCACGCAGGGTCTCGCCCAGCGCAGACTGCACGCTCAGCCGACCCAGCCCCAAGGCCCAGGCGTTACTGGCACACAGAAAGGCGGTGGCCAGGGCAACACCGGTGAGCGCAAAACGCGCCCGGGTCGTCGTTGAACGGTGAGTCAAGGCAGTTTCCTCGATGGCAACACGGCCGGCACAGCCGCCGTGCGGGCGCCGCAAGCCGGCAGGAATCACCTGCGGGCCACGGCCGCATGCCGCCCCGCACTGACGGGAATGACGGCAAAAATTGCAACAACAACAAGCATATAGCTTCGCAAGCTCATGCAAAAGCTGACGATCCCCGCAGAAACGCCCTGTTTCTGCGGCGAGCGGGCGGATGTGGCGCCAAACGCGATGCCATCACAACGCCAAACCACCGCGGAGTCAGAGCCGTCAGGCCAATCAGGTCAAAACGTCGCGACTCAGGCCGCCAACAGGATGCGCAGCATGCGCCGCAAGGGTTCTGCCGCGCCCCACAACAACTGGTCGCCGATGGTGAAGGCGCCCAGGTACTTCGGCCCCAGCGCCAGCTTGCGCACGCGGCCGACCGCAATCTTCATCGTGCCGGTGACGGCCACCGGCGTCAGGCCCTCGACCGTGTCCATGCGCGTGTTCGGCACATAACTGACCCACTCGTTGTCCGCTTCGATCATGGCCTCGATATCGGCCAATGGCAGGTCGCGCTTGAGCCTGAAATTGAGTGCCTGACTGTGACAGCGCATGGCGCCGACGCGCACGCAGATCGAGTCGATCGGCACCGCCTGCGTGCCGGGGAAGCCTTGGCCGCGGCCCAGGATCTTGTTGGTCTCGGCCCCGCCCTTCCACTCTTCCAGGCTGGTGCCGTCGCCGCGGTCGCTGTCGATCCAGGGGATCAGGCTGCCGCCCAGCGGCACCATGAAGTTCTTCGTTTCGTCGGCGCTGAGGCCGCGCTGCGTGGCGGCCACCTGGCGGTCGATGTCGAGGATGGCGCTGGCCGGGTCGTCGAGCAATGGCCTGACGGCGGCGTTCAATGTGCCGTACTGCGTCAGCAGTTCGCGCATGTGCTGCGCGCCGCCGCCGCTGGCGGCCTGGTAAGTGGTGGCCGTCATCCATTCGACCAGGTCGGCCTTGTACAGCGCACCCAGGCCCATCAGCATGCAGCTGACGGTGCAGTTGCCGCCGATCCAGTCCTTGATGCCGCGCGTCAGTGCCGCGTCGATGACCGGGCGATTGACCGGGTCGAGGATGATGACGGCGTCGTCCTTCATGCGCAGCGTCTTGGCGGCGTCGATCCAGTGGCCCTTCCAGCCCGCGGCGCGCAGTTGCGGATACACGGCGGTGGTGTAGTCGCCGCCCTGGCAGGTGATGACGATGTCGCAGCGCTTCAGCGCGCCGATGTCGTGGGCGTCGAACAATGTGCGCTCGTTCTTCGCCAGGCCGGCGATCGCGGCCGGCAGCGCGCCGCCGGCATTGCTGGTGCTGAAGAAGACGGGCTCGATCAGATCGAAGTCGCCCTCGGCCTGCATGCGATCCATCAGGACCGAGCCGACCATGCCGCGCCAGCCGACCAGGCCGACGAGTGGATGTGCTGCCGTCGCTTTCACCATCACCTTCTCCATCGCCTTTTCAATCATTCTTTACTGTGCCGCCAGCGCCGTCACCACGGCGTCGCCCATGGCGCGGGTACCGACCTTGTCCGTGCCCTCGCTCCAGATGTCGGCCGTGCGCAGGCCGCTGCTGAGCACCGCCTTCACCGCAGCCTCGATGCGCTCAGCCGCCTGCGTCTGGCCCAGCGTGTAGCGCAGCATCATCGCGGCGCTCAAGATGGTGGCCAGCGGGTTGGCGATGCCTTTGCCGGCGATGTCGGGCGCGCTGCCATGGCTGGGTTCGTACAGGCCCTTGTTGTCGCGGTCCAGGCTGGCGCTGGGCAGCATGCCGATGCTGCCGGTCAGCATCGCGGCTTCGTCGCTGAGGATGTCGCCGAACATGTTGCCGGTCACCAGCACGTCAAACGACTTCGGCGCCTTCACCAACTGCATCGCGGCGTTGTCGACATACATGTGCTGCAACTCGACGTCGGCGTAGTGCGCGGCGTGCACCTCGGTCACCACGTCCTTCCAGAACTGAAACGTCTCCAGCACATTGGCCTTGTCGACGCTGGTGACCTTGTTGCTGCGCTTGCGCGCGGCCTGAAACGCGACATGCGCGATGCGTTCGATCTCCGGGCGGCTGTAGCGCATGGTGTCGAAGGCTTCTTCGGCACCCGGAAAGTGGCCGTCGACGGCGGTGCGGCGGCCGCGCGGCTGCCCGAAGTAGATGTCGCCGGTCAGTTCACGAATGATCAGGATGTCCAGGCCCGCCACCAGTTCGGGCTTCAGCGACGAGGCGTGCGTCAGCTGTTCGTAGCACAGCGCCGGGCGCAGGTTGGCGAACAGGCCCAGGTGCTTGCGCAGGCCCAGGATGGCCTGCTCGGGGCGCAAGGCACGTTCGAGCTTGTCGAACTTCCAGTCGCCCACGGCGCCGAACAGGATGGCATCGGCCGCCTTGGCCAGCGCCAATGTGCTGTCGGGCAGCGGGTGGCCGTGGGCCTCGAAGGCGGCGCCGCCGACGAGTGCGGTTTCGGTCTCTAAGGGCAGGTCCAGCACGGCCAGCACCTTCACGGCCTCGGCCACGATCTCGGTGCCGATGCCGTCGCCCGGCAGGATGGCGATCTTCATTTGAATGTGTCTTTGATGCGGTCGTGAATGCGGTCGTCGCGGGTGCGGTCTTGGGTGCGGTCGTGGGTGCGGTCGTGGGTGCAGTCGTGGGTGCAACTCAACCCAGACTGCGCGCCGCCAGCCAGGGCATGCGCGCCAGGCGCTCGGCCTCGAAGGCCCTGATCTTGTCGGCATGGCGCAGCGTCAGACCGATGTCGTCCAGGCCGTTGACCAGGCAGTGCTTGCGGAAAGCCTGCACCTCGAAGGGCAGTTCCGTGCCGTCGGCTTGCACCACCACCACCTGCCGCGGCAGGTCGATCGTCAGCCGGTAGCCCGGGAAGGCCGCCACCTCGTCGAACAGCCGCGCCACCTGGGCCGTGGGCAGCACGATGGGCAGGATGCCGTTCTTGAAGCAGTTGTTGAAGAAGATGTCGGCAAAGCTGGGTGCGATCAGGGCGCGAAACCCGTACTGTCCCAGCGCCCAGGGCGCGTGCTCGCGGCTGGAGCCGCAGCCGAAATTGCTGCGCGCCAGCAAGATCGAAGCGCCGGCATAACGCGGCAGGTTCAGCACGAAGTCCGGGTTGGGCTTGCGGCTGGCCGGGTCCTGGCCGGGCTCGCCCTTGTCCAGATAGCGCCATTCGTCGAACAGGTTGGGGCCGAAGCCGCTGCGCGCGATCGACTTCAAAAACTGCTTGGGGATGATGGCGTCGGTGTCGACGTTGTCGCGGTCCATCGGCGCGACCAGGCCGGTGTGCACGTTGAAGGCTTGCATGGTGGTGTCCTGCAGATTCAGCCGAGCCGGCGCACGTCGACGAAGTGCCCTTCGATCGCAGCGGCCGCTGCCATCGCCGGGCTGACCAGATGGGTGCGGCCGCCGTTGCCCTGCCGGCCCTCGAAATTGCGGTTGCTGGTGCTGGCGCAGCGTTCTCCGGGTTCCAGCCGGTCGGCATTCATCGCCAGGCACATGCTGCAGCCCGGCTGGCGCCACTCGAAGCCGGCGGCGGTGAAGATGTGGTGCAGGCCCTCGGCCTCGGCCTGCGCCTTCACCAGGCCCGATCCCGGCACCACCATCGCCAGCTTGACGTTGGGCGCCACCTTGCGGCCCACCCGTTGCACCACGGCCGCGGCCTCGCGCAGGTCTTCGATGCGGCTGTTGGTGCAGCTGCCGATGAAGACCTTGTCGACCAGGATGTCGGTGATGGCCTTGTTCGGCTGCAGGCCCATGTAGGCCAGCGCACGCTCGATCGCGCCGCGCTTGACGCTGTCCTTTTCCTTGTCGGGGTCGGGCACACGGCCGTCCACCGGCAACACCATCTCGGGGCTGGTGCCCCAGGTCACCTGCGGCTGGATCTGCGTGCCGTCCAGCACCACCACGGCGTCGAAATGCGCGCCCTCGTCACTGTGCAAATTGCGCCACTGGGCCACGGCGGCGTCCCATTCCGGCCCGCCGACAAAGCGGCCGCCGTCTTGATCGGTGCCCGGCGCCGTCCCTGGAGAAAGCGGCCGGCCGCGCACGTAGTCGATGGTCTTTTCGTCCACCGCCACCATGCCCGCGCGCGCACCGGCCTCGATGGCCATGTTGCAGACCGTCATGCGGCCTTCCATGCTCAGGCCACGAATGGCGCTGCCGCCGAATTCGATCGTGTAGCCGGTGCCGCCTGCGGTGCCGATCTTGCCGATGATGGCCAGCACCATGTCCTTGGCCGTGACGCCGCGGCCCAGGGCGCCATCCACGCGCACCAGCATGTTCCTGGCCTTTCTCGCCAGCAGGGTCTGCGTGGCCAGCACATGTTCGACCTCGCTGGTGCCGATGCCATGCGCCAGCGCACCGAAGGCGCCGTGCGTGGAGGTGTGCGAGTCGCCGCAGACGACGGTCATGCCCGGCAGCGTGGCCCCGTTCTCGGGCCCGATCACGTGCACGATGCCCTGGCGCTGGTGCAGAAACGGGAAGTACGCCGCTGCGCCGAAGGCCCGGATATTGGCGTCCAGCGTCACCACCTGCAGGCGGCTGATGGGGTCGGTGATGCCGTCGTAGCCCTGTTCCCAGCCGGTGGTGGGCGTGTTGTGGTCGGCGGTGGCGACGATGCTGCTGGTGCGCCACACCGGCCGATTCGCCAGCCGCAGCCCCTCGAAGGCCTGCGGGCTGGTGACCTCGTGCACCAGATGGCGGTCGATGTAGAGCACGGCGGTGCCGTCGTCCTCGGTATGGACGACGTGCTCGTCCCAGAGCTTGTCGTAGAGGGTGCGGGGCATGTTGGAAGGCGCGAGAGTGGGCGGCGGGGTCGTCGGTGGACGGCAGCCGGGGATTGTCGCGGATTCGACTTGGGGGGCTGGGGGGCTGGGGGCTGGGGGCTGGGGGCCACCCGCCGTTGGTGCCCGCGCTGTCTCGCTGATCAGTGCTCGCGAGGACATGTTTCCTACAGTCTGCTTTGGTCGCCCAAGGCAGTGCAGGCGTGCCCCATCCACAAACTCCTCTTGTTGGGTCTCTGTGTACGGTGCAATCGGCCACAGCCTGTGGTCGGTGATGGCCCACAACCCATGGCCGCTGTCAGCACTGCTACTGGCGCGTCAAGGACAGAAAAGACTTCCACCAAAGTAAAGCTGCTCAAGCGCCCCACTTCGGAAACGCCACCTTCAGCCGCTCCACCGTGTGTCGCCACTTCGGCGTCGTCGGTTGGCACACCGTGTTCTGATTGCCAAACAGGCCGACCTCGTTAAAGGCCTTGTTTCTGTCAGCGGTGTCGAGCCACTTCACGCGGACGAAGTACTCGGACCGTTCCGGGTCGCCGGCTGTGGCGCGGTATTTCTCGCCATGCGTCACCACGTCCATGGCCAAACGATCCCCGGTCTCGGTTGGCACCATGAACTCGCTGGCGGGCTGCACGCTGGCGGTGACTTCACCGACGCCGACGTAGCCAGTCTTGGGGATCTTCACCCACACCCGGTCGCCCGGTGAAAGCAGCTTCAACGTCTGGCTGTACCAGCTGCCTCCTCCAGCGCTGATGTAGCCATGGCGCCGGGCGTCGGCCCAGTTGCGACTGGTGGCGTCGCCGAACGACACGTAGAACTCGCCGTTCCAGGGCTCCTTCTCGCCCTTGACCGTCGCGGCCGTGGCCACGTTGGCCTGCGTCTCCCCGGGGTCGATCAGCCATACGCGGCTGAGCAGTTGTTCGTCGCCATGCTGGAAGACCTGGAAGAACACGACGTTGATGGCGATGTCGCGGGCGTTCAGGTAGCCGACGATGCGCTCGGTCGACGGGTCGAGCGCGGCCGCGACGATGATGATCTGGTGCGACTGGTTCAGCGTCTCCTCGTCAAGCTCGACACCGAAGCGGCTGTAGAAATCCGTCTCCAGGCTCCCGCCCTTGGAGAAGCGGCTGTAGATCTGCACGATGCGGTCGGCCGTCAGGTCGGCCACCCAGGATGCGTAGTCCAGCGCTTGGGCCACGATCTCGCGCGGCGTGCGGTCGCGCTTGATCTCGATCAGCACCAGCGAGCCGTCGGGTGCGATGGCCAGCAGATCGATGCGCCCTCCGTGCGCAGTGATTTCCTGCCGGCCGATCAGCATCCACTCGTTGGACAGGATGCGCGGCTCGCGCACGATCATGTCTTCGAGCAATTGCTCGCTGGCCAGCTTGCTGCTGGTCAGGGGCGCCGGCTGGTCGCCGACGCGCCAGATCGAGTGTTGTATTGGCATGGCGCTACCAGGCTGCAGACATCGGCGACGCCGAAGCCAGCGGGCGCAAGCGATTAAAAGAAGACAAGTTTCCTCCTAAGTTGTTGATTTTCAAAGGATTTCAACTGCCTTCCCCGTTGTTATCTTCGAGATGGGATAACAAAGTCAATGGGCTGTCGGCGACGCTCGGTTTGGTGTAAGCCATGTTGCGCTTGGCGCGCCCCGGCAGCGCCACCAGCAACCCCTGTTCGCGCCAGCCGATCAGCATCTTCGATGCCTTCAACGTGTCGACGCCGGCGATCCGCACGACATCGGCGTTGGCGATCGACCTCTCGCGGTCGATCCAGTCGCTCACCTCATCCCAGGCGCTCGGGCGCTTCAGGTTGTACAGGGTGACGGTCACGCTCTCGACGGCTGCCTCGGTGTTCTGGCGGTACTGCGGTGGGTAGAGCTCGGCTTGCGCCATCTCGGCAAACATCATCGGCACACCCTCGCCGGCGTCGATGTTGGGCGGGTCAGGAAACTCACGCAGGTTGGCCGCGATCAGCGGATTGCGCGCCTGCGAGCCCGCGCGGGCAATCGTGGCCGGCGTGATGGCGCCCGGCAACAGACCCGGGCTTTCCACCTCGATGCGGTCGTCGAAGATGCGCACGAAGATGTCGCGGTTGAGCCGGTAGTCGCGGTGGATGACGGCGTTGACGAGCGCCTCCTTCACCACCCGCACCGGATAGGCGTGCACGGTGCGAAAACCGCTGCTGCTCAGCGTCAGCCCCTGGGCCAGTTCGTCCAGCACCAGCCGCACGGCAGCGTCGATCTGGTCGACCAGCGGGCCGCGCACGGTCTTGGCCGGCTTGCGCAGGTTGGGCGTGGCGCCGGCCACCGCGTGCTTGCCGTCGTACACCATGAGCCGAATGTCGGCGCGGCTGTCGAAGGCGGTCAGCAGGCTGCCCGGCTCATCGGCGAACAGCAGCACCGCAGCGCGGCGTGGTTGCACCGACCCGTTCACCTCGTCGGCCAAGCCGATGCGCAGCAGCTGTTCGGTGAAGGTGCCCGTCAGCGGGCCGCGATGGGCCGCGAAGCGTTGCCACGCGCTGGTCTGCAAGCGGGCCAGCGGCACCGCCACCGGCTCGCTGCTGGCGCTGCGCTCACCGCGCTGGTAGGACAGCGCCGTCACCTCGCTGGCGCTCATCATGCGGTTGCCGGCGTCCAGGCGGGTGTACGTGCCGCCGTTGACGATGGAGTGCACACGCGGGCTGCGCGGCACGCGCAGCAACAGCACACTGCCTGCCTGCCCCTTGGCCGGCCCGTTGTGCAGCGCGCAGGCCATGCGCTGCAGTTGCAGGCCGTCGACGGCGGGCAGGAACTCGGTCAGCAGCTTGCGCTGCAGTTCGTCCACCGCCTCGGCGTTCTCCTCCACCCCGAACAGCCGCGCGGGACCCTGGAATTCCTTCAGGTCGGCCACGCCCAGCACCAGCGTGCCGCCGGCCGTGTTGGCAAAGGCGCAGACCGTCTCCAACGCCTTGCCCACCATCTTTCCGCTGACGCGCTTGAACTCCAGCCGGCGCGTTTCACCCAGTGGCAGCAGTTGCCGGATCAGCGTGGCGGCCAGGGTAGGCGGTAGGTCAGCGATGTCCATTGGGGAGACCTCCGCCATTCAAGCGGACGCGGACGCGACCAGGGCATCGGCCAGGTGGGACTGCGTGGTCTGGCGGGCGGCCAGGCGCTGGCGCAGGGCGGTGCAGAGGCGGCGGAGTTCTTCGACGCGGGTGACGATGCGCAACTGCTCCTCTCGACTACAAACCGGGATCCATAGGCTCTTCAGGTCTGACTGGGAGACATTGACCTGACTCGCGGCCATACCAGTCTTCGCAGCCTCCAGCAGTTCGCGCGTCCAACCAGCATTCAGTGCCATAACCACGAAGGCCGGAGATAACTCGTCACCGACTGGGTGGAATCGAACGATCTTGTCTGACAGCATCAAGCGTGAGGGCGTTTGGTCCACCCAGCACGAGATGCCGACGCGATTCATCGGGCCCGCTCGTGTCACAAGAACGTCGCCGGGCTGCACCTCGATTTCAGGCCGTGGCGCAAACTTCAGCGGTATGGCCTTGTGCTCGTGTGCGCGGTATTCCATTACCTGAACAGCAGTGGTCCGCAATACCGCCCATCGCGTTGGATCAATGCGTTCACCGTCCTCGCAGGCAGGGCTCCAACCCGAGCCCATGTTCTCAACCAAGTCACCAAGCTGCGCCCACGTCCATTGGCTCGGCAGTTCGTAAGGGGCCACGGCAGGATCGAGTTCTGCAAGCTCCGAAGACGACTCTCTCTGGCTGCGACGCCTCTGCGTGTCAATCCGCTCCAACAACACACTCGCCGGCTCGTCGTTCGGGTCCTGCGGCACCAGCAGCCCGCGCACGGCCAGTTGCAGGATGGTCTGCTCCAGCGCGTCCACGGCCTCGGGGCGGTCGAGCAGCAGGTCGAAGTGGTCGGCGACGCGTTGCAAGTTGGCGGCCAGTTCCTCTGGCGAGGCGCTGTCGGTGAGCGTGCCCAGCACAGTGCTTAGCAACTGCGCATGCTGCGTGGCTTCGAGCCGGCCCTTGGCTTCGAGGGCATCGCACAGGCGCATCAATTCCTCGACGCGGGCGACGATGCGGACTTGCTCGGCCAGGGGCGGTAATGGGAACGGTAGCGGTCGCAGCTTTGCAAGCGACACATTCGCAATGTTTGTAGTTTGACTTGCGCTGTCGATCAGAGCCGTTCTTGCGTACGGCGTTCGCAGTAAGGCCATGACGTAGCGAGGTTCGATCTGCCGAGGCCGGAGCACGCCCAAGAAACCACCGAAAGTCGCTTCTGAGTGCGGAATCTTCTCGACGATGGCCACCTTTCCAACCAGCTCTCGGCTGTTGGCCATCGACATGACGATGTCATCGGGTTGGATTAGCTGCTCTTCCCGACCCATGAAAGACCTGGCAATGAACAGCAGGTCGCCCCACTCGATGGAGGCTTGAACGTTCGCTGTTCGGAGGCAAGCGATTCGTCCCGGCGCAGGCTCGCGCGTCTTCTCGCTCGCGGGAAAGGTTATGCCGCGAATGATTTCAATCGCTTCGCCGAGAGGGACCCACTTCCAGCTCGGCGGCAACGCGAACGGGTCATCGTCGCGCTCGATGGGTGCAAGAGACTTGGCGCGTTTCGCTTCTCCACTGTCTTCAAGCTGGGCAACGCCCTTCCGAATGCGCTCCATAAGCGCGGCTGCCCGCTCATCGCCCGGATCCTGCGGCACCAACTTACCCTGCACCGCCAACGTCAGGAGCAACTCTCGGAGTCGCACCACGCCACCCGGCGCTGCCGCCAGCAAATCGAACTGGCGCATCAACGCCGGCTCCAGCGTTTCCAAGTAACGCGCACTCGGCTCGCGCGCCTCCAGCACCGCACTCATGTCCGGGCCCCCAGCGACTCCGCCAGGATGGCCTTGAGCTGATCCCGCAGCCCCTGCGCCTCGCCCTGCAATCGCGCGTAGTCGAGCAGCAGTTCGTCCGGGTCATGGCTCACCGCATCGGGTGCATGCGGGTTCTTCTGGTCCAGGTTGTAGTTGGCGGTCTTTATGGCGGCAATACCGATCTTCCACGCGCGCTCGTTCTCCACCCGCGCCGCGAAGCCATCCGCCTCGCTGCCCCACCAGGCCTTTTCGGCGTCGAACTCTTCGATGCGGATCGGCTTGGTCTTGTTGTAGCTCTTGACCCCTGCTGGGTACGGATGCTCGTAGTACCAGATGGCTTCAGTCGGCCGGCCCTTGATGAAGAAAAGCAGGTTGGTCTTGATGCCGGTGTAGGGGGCAAAAACACCGTTCGGCAGGCGCACGATGGTGTGCAGGTTGACTTCAGCCAGCAGCTGTTCCTTGATACGCGTCTTCACGCCCT
>JBBSCX010000030.1:0-16733 GCA_038249905.1 Burkholderiales bacterium | reverse complement strand
TGTTCGGCTTTCAGCGCGTCGGCGACCTCATCTGGGCCGCCGCCGACCAGCGTGCCCGCGGCTTCCTGTGGGGCGCCACCGCCGGCCGCACCACGCTGGGTGGCGAGGGCCTGCAGCACCAGGACGGGTCCAGCCTGGTGGTGGCCCACACCGTGCCTTCGTGCGTGCCCTGGGACCCGGCCTCTGCCGGCGAGGTGGCGGTGATCATGGACCACGCGCTGCGGCGCATGGTGGTCGAGCAGCGCGACGAGTTTCATTACCTGACGCTGATGAACGAGTCGTATGCGATGCCGTCGTTGCCGGATTGCGTGCACGACGACCTGCTGCGTGGCATGTACCTGCTGCAGCGCCTGACGCCGCCGGCGGGCGCTGCCGTGCGCGGCAGCCTGCGTCTGCTGGGCAGCGGCGCCATCCTGCGCGAGGTGCAGGCTGCGGCGCACACGCTGTCGGCGCAATTCGGCGTGGCCTGCGAGGTCTACAGCGTCACCAGTTTCAGCCTGCTGGCGCGTGAAGCGGCTGAATTGCAGCGCCTGGACCGTGCAGACCCATTGCAAGCCCCGCGCACACCGCATGTGGCGCGCCTGTTGGCCGGCGACACGCCCGTGCTGGCCGCCACCGACTACGTGCGCGCCTGGCCGCAGTTGATCGCTGAATACCTGACGGCACGATTCATGACCCTGGGCACCGACGGCTACGGCCGCAGCGACACGCGCCAGCAATTGCGTCGGCACTTCGGGGTCGATGCCGAGAGCATCGTGGTTGCGGCGCTGCAGCTGCTGGGGCTGCGATCGGTCGCAGGCGAGGGCACGGGCGAAGGCGCGGCCGCCTAACCCCCCTGCCTGTTCGGATCGCGCCAGGCGCGCTCGAAGGGCAGCCGCCAGGCCTGGGGTGCGATCAACTGGTGAACGGACTTCGGCCCCCAGGACCCGGGCTCGTAAAGGCGCACCGGGGGCGGCGACTCCAGCAATGCGGTCGACACCTGCCACAGGCGCTCGATGCCCTCGGCCGTGTTGAACAGCGTGTGGTCGCCGCGCATGGCGTCCAGGATCAGGCGTTCATAGGCCTCCAGCACCTCGCCTTGCATGCCGGTGTCGTGCATCGCGAACTGCAGGCTCAGCTTGTCCAGGCGCATGCCCGGGCCGGGGCGCTTGCCGTAGAACGACAGGCTCATCTTCGACGCGTCCGCGAGGTCGAAGGTCAGGTGGTCCGGCCCTTGCGCACCCACGCCGCTGCCGGGCGGAAACATGCTCTTCGGCGGCTCACGAAACGCGATCGAGATGATGCGCTGGCCCTGCGCCATGCGTTTGCCGGTGCGCAGGAAAAAGGGCACGCCCGCCCAGCGCCAATTGTCGATGTGGCACTTCAGCGCAATGAAGGTCTCGGTCTCGCTTTCGGGGTCCACGCCGGCCTCCTGCCGGTAGCCGGTGTACTGGCCGCGCACGACGTCCTTGGGGTCCACCGGCAGCATGCTGCGGAAGACCTTGTTCTTCTCCTCGCTGATGGGCGCGGGCTCCAGCGCCGTGGGCGGCTCCATGGCCATGAAGGCCAGGATCTGGAACAAGTGCGTGACCACCATGTCGCGGTAGGCGCCGGTCTGTTCATAGAAGCTGGCGCGCTGTGCCAGGCCCAGGGTTTCGGGCACGTCGATCTGCACGTGGTCGATGAAGTTGCGGTTCCAGATCGGCTCGAACAGCCCGTTGGCAAAGCGGAAGGCCAGGATGTTCTGAGCCGGCTCCTTGCCCAGGAAATGGTCGATGCGAAAGATCTGGTCCTCGCTGAAGACCGCGTGCAATTGCCGGTTCAGCGCCACGGCGCTGGCCAGGTCGGTGCCGAAGGGCTTTTCCATCACGATGCGCGAGCGTTCCACCAATTGCGCCTGGCCCAGCAACTGCACCGCCGACAGCGCCGCGGCAGGCGGCACGCTGAGGTAGTGCAGGCGGCTGCACTCGGCGCCGAAGCCGCGCTCGGCCTCGTCCACCGCGGCACGCAAGGCCTCGGGCCCGGCCGACAGCGGCACATAGTCCAGCAGCGCGGCAAAGGCCTGCCAGTCGGCGTCGATGAGCGGGCGGTTGTAGAACTCCGCCAGCGCCTGGCGCGCCAGGCCGCGGAAGTCGTCTGCGCCGATCTCGTCCAGGGACACGCCAACGATGCGGTAGCCGGGGATGAAGCCCGCCGTACACAGGTGGTACAGCCCAGGCAGCAATTTGCGCCGCGCCAGGTCGCCGGTGGCACCGAAGAGCACGACGACCTGCGGGAAGCGGGGTCCGACGCCGGGCGGGATCTTGGCCATGGGGGAGTCCTGGGTGTGCAGCAGTCGCAGGCTGGGCGAGGCAAGGGCACCGCGACGCGGCGCGCATCCATTGTCCTGCGCCGCGCGCGCGGCATCGCTTCCGTGGGCGGCCCGGTGTCGGGATCAATGGCCCCGTGGACAAGCGCACAAACGCAGGTGCGAACAGATGTTCCTCCCGCCGTACATCAGGTGACGCCGCGCTGGCTGTCCCTGGTGGCCGAAAACGTGTGATCGATCCTGAACCCGGATCGTCCCTGCGCATTGCAGCAGCGGCGAACCGGCCCGAAGGCGACCATGTTTCAGAAGGTAGATTCCACCAGTCCCCGCCTGACGGCCTTGCCCGCGGGCGACACGCTGGCTTTGTTTCGCCACGTTTACAACGACAGCCTGGGTGCGGCCCTGCTGATTGCTCCGACGGGCGAGTTGCAAGCCGCCAACACCGAGGCCTGCATGCTGTTCGGCGCCGGCGAGGACGCTTTGCTTGCGGCGTCCAAGGACGGTGCCCAGGCGCTGCTGGTGGATGCCAGCGATCCCCGTTCAGCGCGACTGCGTGTCGAACACCTGACGACCGGCCGCGCTCGGGGTGGCCTGCGCCTTCGACGCATGGACGGCCGGCTGTTCGAGGCCGAGGTGGCGTCGTTCATGTTTCTCGATGCCGGCGCTCACCCGAGTTCGGTGATGACGGTTCGCGACCTGTCTGCGCTGCAACTCGCCGGGCGCCTGATGCAGGAGAGCGAGGAGCGCCTGGGCTTCGCGCTCCAGGCGGCCGAGATCGGCGACTGGGACATGGACCTGCGCACCAATGTCGCGAGGCGCTCGCTGCGCCACGATCAGTGTTTCGGCTATGCCGAGGCGGTACCGGACTGGGGATATGCGACCTTTATCGCACACGTGCATCCCGAAGACCGGGATCGCGTCGACAGGGACTATCGCGAGGCCATGGCGATGGCCCCCAGCGGCGATTACGACGTCGAGTTCAGGGTCCTGTGGCCGGACGGGTCATTGCACTGGCTCTGGTCGAAGGGTCGCTTCTACTTCGATGAAGCAGGTGTCGCCTACCGGGTTGCAGGCATTCAGGTCGACATCACACGGCGTCGCCAGGTCGAGGCGCAGTTGCGTCACAGCGAGCAGGACCTGGCCGTCACGCTGCAGTCGATCGGTGACGCCGTCATCGCCACCGATGTCGAAGGACACGTCACCCGCATGAACGCCGCCGCCGAGCGGCTCACCGGCTGGTCGGTGGCCGAGGCCCGCCTGCGTCCCCTCGGAGATGTCTTCAAGACGGTTGACGTGGACACGCGCCAGCACCTGATCGACCCCGTCGCGCAGGTGATGCAGACCGGCGAGGTCGTCGCGAGCCACAACCACAAGACTCTATTGGCGCGTGACGGCAATGAATACCAGATCTCGGCCAGCGCAGCACCCATTCTCGAATCCGGCGGCCGCACCATCGGTGTGGTGCTCGTGTTCAGCGACGTGACCGAGAGCTACAAGGCGCGGCAGGCCCTGGCCAGCGCCGTCGAATCTCTCGAGCGCACCAGCGCGATGGCACGGATTGGCGGCTGGGAGCTGGACGTGCGCACCATGCAGCCTCGCTGGTCGCCCGAGACCTTTCGCATCCACGAGGTCGAACCGCCCGTCACCCCGCCGCTGGACGAGGCCATCGCCTTTTATCCGCCGCAGTCGCTGGCGCTGATCCAACCCGCATTGCAGGCGGCGATAGAGCATGGCACGCCCTGGGACCTGGAACTGCCGCTTGTCACTGCCACCGGTCGCCCCATCTGGGTCCGCACGCAATGTTCTGCCGTTCTGGAAAGCGGCATGGTGGTGCAGCTGCGGGGCGCCTTTCACGACATCACCGATCGCAAGCGGGCTGAACTGGCGTTGCGCGACAGCCAGAACTTCAATCTCTCGGTGCTGAATTCGCTCAGCGAGCAGATTGCCGTGCTGGACGCCGATGGCGTGATCGTCTCCGTCAATGCCGGCTGGCGTCGCCGCGCCATGCTGGGCGGTGCGGCGTCGGAGGACGATTTTGGGGTGGGCATGAATTACCTCCATGTCTGTGGCCAGGCGGTCAAGAGCACGGCGGACGAAGATGCCGGCCGAACGCTGGCAGGTATCCATTCGGTGCTGCGCCGGGAGGCGCCCGAGTTCCACCTCGAATACCCGTGCCATTCACCGACGGAAGAGCGCTGGTTCCGGGTCAGCGTCGTGCCGATGCAGGGCGCGTTGCCGGGCGCCGTCGTCAGCCACACCGACATCACCGAGCGCAAGCAAGCGGAGGCGGCACTGCGCACCAGCGAGTCACAGTACCGCCAGCTCTTCGACAGCAACCCGCAGCCGATGTGGGTCTTCGATAGCCAGACCCTGGCCTTCCTCGCCGTCAACGCGGCCGCTGTGGCGCAGTACGGATACAGCCGCGACGAGTTTCTCGGCATGACCGTGGCCGACATCCGCAGCTCCGAAGATGCGGTGCGGCTGCGAAACCACATCGCCGTGAGGCGTTCAGGGCCGCGCAACTCGGGCAGCTGGGCCCACCGGCGCAAGGACGGCAGCCTGATCTCGGTCGACATCGTCTCGGACTCGATCGACTATGCGCAACGGCCGGCACTGCTGGTGCTGGCGATGGACGTGACCGAGCGCGAACAGGCAGAGGCGGCAAGGACGCGGCTGAACGAAGAGCTTGAAGGCTATCGCGACCACCTGGAGGAACTCGTCGAAGTCCGCACAGCCGAGTTGGCCGCAGCGCGCCAGCAGGCCGATGACGCCAACCGCGCCAAGAGCGCTTTCCTGGCGAACATGAGCCACGAAATCCGCACGCCTTTGAATGCCATCGTCGGCCTGAATTACCTCATCCGCCAAAGCGACATCACGGCCGAGCAGTCGGCGCGACTGGACAAGATCGACAGTGCGGGGCAGCACCTGCTGGCGATCATCAACGATGTGCTGGACCTGTCCAAGATCGAGGCCGGGCGGGTACATGTCGAGGCCACTGACTTCCACCTGTCGGCTGTTCTCGACAACGTCCATTCGATCGTGGCGGACGCCGCACGCGCCAAGGGATTGGACATCGTCGTCGACAGCAACGCCGTGCCCATGTGGTTGCGTGGCGACCCGACACGACTGCGACAAGCGCTGCTGAACTTTGCCAGCAATGCCGTCAAGTTCACCGAGCGCGGGCAGATCAGCCTGCGGGCCAAATTGTTGAGTGACGAAGGAGAAGCGTTGCTCGTCCGCTTTGCCGTCGAGGACACCGGCATCGGCATCACGCCGGAACAGTTGCCGAGGCTGTTCCAGGCCTTCGAGCAAGCGGACGCGTCGATCACGCGCAAGTTCGGCGGCACGGGCCTCGGCTTGGCGATCAGCCAGCGCCTGGCACGCCTGATGGGTGGCGATTGCGGGGTCGACAGCACCCCCGGCGTCGGCAGCACCTTCTGGTTCACGGCGCATCTGCAGCGCGGCCATGGCGTGATGCCGGGCCGGGCAGCGAGCCTCGTTGCAGGAGCGGACATGCAATTGCGTGAACGCCATCGTGGCCGGCGCATCCTGCTGGCCGAAGACAACGAGGTCAATCGCGAAGTCGCCTTGGCCATGCTGCACGGGGTGGCCCTGCATGTGGACACAGCAGGCGATGGCCGCGAGGCCCTGAGCCTGGCGCAGGCCGGTGCCTACGACCTGGTGCTGATGGACATGCAGATGCCGGATATGGGCGGACTCGAGGCGACGCGCGCCATTCGCGCGCTGCCGGGCTGGAAGGACTGCCCGATCGTGGCCCTGACGGCCAATGCCTTCGACGAGGACCGGCGCGCCTGCGCCGCTGCGGGCATGAACGACTTCATGTCCAAGCCGATGGATGCGCCCGTCTTGTACGCGTGTTTGCTGCGCTGGCTGGATGACGCTGCCCGTGGGGGCCGGGCATCGCCTGGCTGATGCCGCTGGACCTGCTGCCCCCCGGCAGTGCCTCTGTTCAGTCGACCGGATGGAGCGCCATGTTGAACGAGAAGGTCGTGCCGACACCGGCTTCGCTGACAGCCGTCAATTGCCCGCCCATCGCCTTGACCAGACGGCGCGTGATCACGAGTCCGATTCCCGTGCCGGCAATGGCGCCGCGATCCTGGCCGAAGCGGTTGAAGGGCTCGAAGAGGTGCTTCAGGTCGGCCTCCGATATGCCGCAACCGTTGTCGCTGACGTCGATTTGCAGCCCGGGGCCGGAGCGCAGATCGACGCGGCGAGCCGTGACCGCGATCTTGCCGCCGACCGCGGTGTATTTGGCGGCGTTGCTCAGCAGGTTCAGCAGAACCTGCCGCAGCCGCTTGGCATCGGCCAGGATGTCGCCCTGGACGTCGACCAGATCGACGCTGACGGCCACAGAGCGCGCTTCGACCGGCCCTTCGATCATGTGCAGCACCTCGCGCACCAGGGCTTCGAGGTGGACCGGTGCGAGGGCCAGCTTGAGTTGCCCGGCCTCGATCAGCGACAGATCCATCAGTTCGTCGACCACCTGCTGCAGATGATTGCCCGCCTTGAGCACGTCTTTGACCCACTCGCGCTGCGCAGCATCCAGCGGGCGCGTTTTGGACAGATCGAGCATCTGGGCGTAGGCCAGCACCGCCGCCAGCGGAGTTCGCAATTCGTGACTCATGTGCGACAGGAACAAGGTCTTGGCCACGTTGGCCTGCTCGGCGGCATCGCGCTCTACGCGTGCCGCCGCCGCGGCCCACCGTGCCGAGGCGTCCGACAGCGTGCCGCGGTAGCCCACGAAGGCCCCCCTGTCGTCGTGCACCGGTTCGGCGTTCAGCAGCAGCGGCCAATGTCTGCCATCGGGCAGCACGGCGTGGCATTCGAGTTCGCGGATGGTGTCATGCCGCTCGAACGTCTGCAGCAGCGGCCGTGCATCGACGGCGTCGGGGATGAAAGCCGATGCCAGGGGCTGGCCGATCGGCGGCAGGCGCGCCGCCAGCGCCCCGAGTCGCGTGTCCGCCACCGCCTTGACGCAATGCGAGGCGTCGGTTTCCCAGTAGGCGTCGGATGACAGGGCCGTCAGGCTTTTGAACTTGTCCTCGCTGGCGCGCAATTGCTCGTGGGCACGCTGGGTGTCGAGCACGTGCCCGAGCGCGCGCAGCGAGAGCGCGGCTTCGACGTCTTCACGCTGCCATGGCGCGCACTCGCCCTGGACGGTCTGCTTCCAGGTCTCGAACGACTGCCGTGGGCTGAGCGTGACGCCGCCATTCGGGCCACTGGTCTCGACGACCGCCTTGTCCGGGTCGCCTCCCCACAGCACGACCTGACGCAACTCCGGCCGCAGCCACAGCAGGCCATCCGAGGCCCTCGGGTCCAACGCGATGGCCAGCGCCCCGCCGAGCACTGGGGTACCGAAGCCCGCCTTGGCCAGGTCGATGCGTTGCCAGGTCTGCTCGGGCGTGCGGATGAGCGATTCGCGCACCTGGGCCAGCACGCCGGCCAGCACTCTGCCATGTGGCACGTGTCCAAAAGGCAGCACCCGGTCGCCCAGCCACAAGACGCCGCCGGTCGCGTTCAACAGCTTGGTCAGGTCGACACTGGCCGACCTCAGCGCGGCTTCGATGGATCGGCCGGGTACGGTGAATGCCTCGATGATGGCGGACTGGGCATTGGCCTGCCGCGCGCGCCGGCGGCCGCGCTGCTGGTCCTGCAGCGACTTGACCATGGCGCCGGCCACCAGCGCCACCATGCCGCAGACCTGCCGCTGCACCAGGGTCAGCGCCGTCGGCGTGCAGTGGTGGCAG
Source organism: Burkholderiales bacterium (assembly GCA_038249905.1). Classification (GTDB taxonomy): domain Bacteria; phylum Pseudomonadota; class Gammaproteobacteria; order Burkholderiales; family Burkholderiaceae_C; genus Rubrivivax. Next base: position 8,678 of record JBBSCX010000030.1, on the reverse strand, counting down.
GAGATCAGGCCCCACAACTCGCCGTCGACGACGAGGGAAAGCAGCAATGTCGAGCTCACGCCCATGTTCTTCAGGTACTGCAGATGCACCGGAGAAACGCTGCGCAGCGTGCAGTAGCTGAGGTCGAAGGGCTGCTGGTCCTGGGGGTTGAACTGTGGCTCCAGCGGCACCGGCGTGTACGACACATCGGCGATGTAGCGGACCATGCTGGTGCGGTACAGCGCCCGCGCCTGGGCTGGAATGTCACTGGCCGGAAACCGCAACCCGAAGTACAGCGGCAGGTCGGCACGGCTGCACTGCTCCTCGATGACCTCACCGTTCCAGTGCTCGTCGAAGCGGTAGACCAAGACCCGGTCGAGCCCGGACACCTGCTTGACGTAGCCCGCGGCAATGCTGAGCATGGACTCGAGCGAGTCGGCTGCCGTCATGCTGCCCAGCACCGGGTAGGTGTTCTGCAACGCCGTGTAGAGCGTCTGGGCCTGGGCGTCCTCCGTTGCGCCGACCTCGATGTAGACCACCCCCAGGTGGGCGTGGACCCTGGCCGATCGCACGCTGCCGTCATGCAGGCGCAATTCGATCAGGCTCGGCATGTGGGGCCGCACGACGGCGTCGTCGAGCGCGCTGCGGATGCCGGCCGCACTCTGCGGGTCGAACACCGACGCCAACCGCCGGCCCATCAACTGCGCCGGGCTCAGGCCGAGGAAGCGTTCCGCATTGGTGCTGGCCGACAGCACCGTGAAACTCTTCTGATCGCATGCCAGCAGCGCGCCTTGGGGCTGGATGGCGCCCGGGATGTGGATCGGTTCGCTCGAGCACGCGTCGAGATCGAGCGTGGGCTTCGCGGCAGCGCCGGCAGTGGCCAGTCCTTCGGTCATGGGCAATCCTCGAGCCAGTCACCCAGCAAGGAAAATGTTCGGTTCGCTGCAACCGGCAATGCCTGAAGGTCGCAAACGGCTTGCCGATCGCACAAGGTGGCGCCCTCTTCCAGGACGACGCAAAAGTCCCGCCAGAACGAACCGGTGCGTTCGCCCTCGCCCTGAATGTAGGCATGGGCCTGGCACACGGCAGCGTTGGCGGCATTTCTTCGCAGGAGCAGCTGCGAACCCAGTCTGGCACCTTCCAGCACGTAGAGCACACCCCAGACAGCAGCGGGGCTGGGCGCCAGAGCGTCGGCCGCTCGGCACAGGGGTGGCGGGACAGGCATCGTCGGCGTGCCCAGTGTGTGCAGGTCACTTGCCAGGCGGGTGCCCTGGTTCAGGCGCGCCACGGCATAGGCCGGCGGCAGGCGCCCCATCAGCGCCCCGTCCACGGCCGCGTGGAACGCGTGCATGCGCTGCAGATAGTGCCGGTAGCGCGGCAGCGTGATGCTGCCGCCGGACAGTTCAGTCAACAGGGCCGCGCGCTCCAGACGTTCGTGCGATTCCTGGGTCTCGGCGCGAAGTGTCTGACGGATCGGCCAGGCTCGAACCTCGACTTCTGCGACTGGGCTCACATGGCGCTTTCGTTCGTTGCGGCGTGCGGAGTATCCCCGCTGCGGCGCCAGGCATGAAAACCAGGCCTGCAAACGCGACGCCGATGTGGCGCCGGCCATGCGTCGATCGGGCTTGTGTGCGGTAACTGATGGTCGCCCATGCAAGTTGCCCAATAAACTGGCGTCGAATTTCGGGTTGGGCGCTGGCGTCTTGGTGCGCGCCATCCGCTGGCGCGGTAGCCCGCCGATCGGACCAAGCAACGGAAGAACGACCCATGAACCTCGAACAAGAGATCCTGTCAGCGAACATCCTGATCGTCGACGATCTGGAAGCCAACGTGCTCTTGCTGACCCGCATGCTGGCCGAGGAGGGCTACACGCGGGTTTCCGGCACCATGCAGCCCGCCGAGGCGTGCGCCTTGCACCGTCAGCACGACTACGACCTGATCGTGCTCGACCTGCAGATGCCCTCCATGGACGGATTTGCCGTGATGGAAGGCTTGCGAGCGGACCGACCCACCGGCTGGCTGCCCGTGATCGTGATCACCGCACAACCCGGGCACAAGCTTCGCGCCCTCGAGGCCGGGGCCCGGGATTTCGTCAGCAGGCCGTTCGACATGGTGGAGGTCAAGACGCGTCTGCACAACATGCTCGAAGTGCAGGTCTTGCACCGCGAACTGGATGCACACAACAAGCGGCTGGAACAGGCGGTGGCAGACCGGACCGCAGAGTTGCGCGACAGCGAAGCCCGCTTCCGCAACCTGGTCGAACTGGCATCGGACTGGTACTGGGAACAGGACGAGCGCGGCGAATTCACCGTCGTCTCGGGCCCGGTGGAGGAGTTGCTCGGCATCCTGGACCCCTCGCATGACGCCAGTTCACGAGGCGCCGTGGGGCAAGGCTGGGTCGAAGAAGAACGGCAGAAACTGCGAGCCAAGATCGCGGCGCAACAGCCCTTCCTCGACCTTGCCGTCCACCGCGTCGGCGCCGACGGGTCGACGTCGCAGTTCCGGGTCAGCGGCCAGCCGGTGTTCGACCAGCAGTGCCGATTCGTCGGCTACCGTGGCGTCGGCGCTCAAGTGCTCGTGTAGGCCCACCGGGCGGCCGCAGGCAGCGCCGGCGATCCACCGGGCCCCGGCGTGAGGCGTGGGCCGCCGCACGGGACATCCTGGGCAGACTCAGCTGGTGGAGACGAGGAGGATCGAACTCCTGACCTTCGCATTGCGAACGCGACGCTCTCCCAGCTGAGCTACGCCCCCACGACAGTAGCAAATGTTAGCACCGCCCGTGCCCGTGCCTATGCCCGTGCCTATGCCCGAGCCTGTGCGCGCTGGCGCGCTGGCGCCGCAGCACATGGCGCTTACCATGCGCCCCGCCCGCCACTGCCGGAGCCCTGCGATGCGACTGCTGAACGACCCCGACTACCTTCAGGCCCAGTACGACAACCGTGCCCGCGTGCCCGACCATGCCCGCGTCTTCGACAACTGGGCCGAGGCCTCGGCGCTGGCGCGTGCGCAGTCGCCCTGTGTGCTGGACCTGGCCTACGCCGGCAGCGCGGGCGCCACGCTCGATGTCTTCCCGGCGCCGGCCGCCGCCGGGCCCGCGCCGGTGCTGGTCTTCATCCACGGTGGCTATTGGCGGTCGCTGGACAAGTCGCAGCATTCCTTCGTCGCCCCTTCGTTCACGGCCGACGGCGCCATGGTGGTGGTGCCGAATTACGCGCTGTGCCCCGCGGTCGACATCGAACACATCGTGCTGCAGATGACGCACGCCCTGGCCTGGACCTGGCAGCATGCGGCGCAGTACGGGGGCGACCCGGGGCGCATCGCCGTCGCCGGGCACTCGGCCGGCGGACACCTGGCGAGCATGTTGCTGTCGTGCCGCTGGAAGGACGTCGATGCCGCACTGCCGGCGGCGCCTTTGGCCGGCGTGTTGTCGATTTCCGGTCTCTACGATCTCGACCCGCTGCCGCGTGTCCCGCCGCTGCAGGCCGACTTGCGCCTGACGCCGCAGTCGGTGCGCCGCCTGAGCCCGGCCTTCTTTCCGCGGCCCAAGGCGGGCAAGCTGTACGCCGCAGTCGGCGCCGACGAGAGCGACGAGTTCCTGCGCCAGAACCGCCTGATCCGCGATGTCTGGGGCCCGACCGCCGTGCCCGTGTGCGAGACGGTACCGGGCAAGAACCACTTCACGGTGCTGGAAAGTCTGGCCGACCCGCGCGGTCGGCTGCACGAACTGGCGCTGCGCCTGCTGGGCCTTCGCTGACGGGCCTTCGCTGACGGGCTTTCGCTGACAGGCCGGCGCTGACGGGCCGGCGCTGACCTGCTGGGCGCTGTCGTGCCGCCGCTGTGCGTGCGCGGCCAGGCTTCAATACGGGTCGATCGGCACCGCGCCTTCGGCCGACACGAAACTTGCCGGCACCGTCGTCAGGGACAAGCTGAAATCGAAGGTCTGACCGGGCTGCGTGAACTTGTGACGCAGCAGTCGGCGGTAGATCAGCGGCAGCCCGGGCACCCACTGCGCCAGGTCCGTGGCCACCATGCCGGCCGAGGTGCCACCGATGACGGCGCCACGCGCATACGCCAGCTTGACCGCCGCCGACAGCGCGGTGTCGCGCCACAGCGAGATGTACTGCGACTGATCGCCCCCGGCCATCCACACGATGTTGGCGCGCGACACCGCCTGGGCGACGTAATCGCTGTGGGCCTTGGTGCGTGTGTCGACGATCAGCGTCTCCACCGAGTTCGGCTGCAATGCCGTTTGCAATTCGGGCGGCAATTGCTGCACCAGTTCGCGGTACAGGTAGGTCTGGTAGCCGTTGCCGCCCGACACGCGCAGCACGACGATGTCGCCGCCGTTGTTGACGGGGTAGGCGCGGGCGGTGAAGGCGGAGTCGGCTTCGGCGCCGCCGCCCATCAGCAGCAGCGCCGGGCCGCCGGCGGGCGTGTGGGTGGATTGCACCGGGTTGCCGGTGAGAAAGTTCGTCAGGTTCGATGGCTTGCCCGGCCGGCCGTTGGCCGGGGGCAGCAGCGTCACCACCTGCTAGTCGCAGCTGACGCCGATGCGGTCGACCGCGGGCGCGGTGTTCTCGCCGTTGTTCGGGAAGTTGCCGCTGAGGCCCACGAAGGCATGCGACACCGCCCGCGACTGCGAGGTCGCACCCAGGTTGCCGCTGACTTCGCCGGCGGCGCCGCCGGCGATGGCCCAGCTCAGGGTCCAGGTCCGCGGCGTGGCCACGCGGTCGAGCTTCAGCGTCATCGTCAGCGCGCCGGGCAGCACGCTGGGCAATTGGAAGCGCTGCGCCGTGAAGTCGCTCTGCGCGTCGCGCACCAGCACGTCGATACCGGTAGCCAGCGCGCGCAGTTGCACGTCGGCCACCAGCGAACTGGAAGTGGACGCCGCGCTGCGCAGGCCGAAGTTCCAGGTCGGGCGCGTGGTGCCGCTGGCCGCGCCGTGGCGGATGTCCCAGCCGGTGTAGCGGACGGTGGCGGCGAAAACACCGCCGTCGTTGATGTTCAGCGGCGCGCAGCTGTAGGCCACGGCGGTGGCGCTGGAGCCGATGCGCAGCGCACCGCTTCCATTGGTGGCCACCCCGCTGATGTGGGCCGTCCATTGCGCGCCAAGCTCGAATCCGGGCGCGGCCGCGGGCAGGGTGGTGCCGGCGGCGTCGTCGAATTCCCAGAACTGGGCCAGCGTCTGCTGGGCCTGCGCCTGCACGGGTGCCAGGGCCAGGCTGGTGCCCAGGACTGCCGCAGCCAGCCAGCGTGCACCGAGTCTGTGCAGGAAGGTGTGATCGAACTTCATGGGATGGGCTCGCGCAACGGGAGGGGAGGGCGGCGGTGGATGGCAGCAGGGGGATGGCGCGCGACCGCGTGCAGCGGGGCACGTGGATGTTCAAGCCAGCATCGTGCCTGCGCATCCCGGTCATCCCTGGGCCGGTCGCCTGCCTGCAATGGGGTGTCGCGTGACGGCAAGGAGGTGGTGAACAGAATGAAAAAGGGCCGCTTTCGCGGCCCTCTGCGGCTGGAGTGTCGGAACGCGGCTTCAGCCCAGCGGCGGCAAAACCGCGAAGGCCACACCCGCCACGGCCACCGCCAGTGGCAGCAGGTTGACCAGCAGGCGGCCGCGCCGACGCTCGGGCACCACCGGTTCCCAATCGGACAGCAGGCCCTCGACGTCCTCGGCAAACGCTTCGCTGCGCCAGGACGGGGCGGGCAGATGGGCAGTGTCGAGCGGGGCGTTCATGGGTTCTCTCCAGGTGGATGGCGAGGTTGTAAAGACGTTCGGTGTCAGCCTGACACGCGGATGCCGCGCAGGCACCGCCAAAAGCTGTATCGGCTGTATCCGTCTGTCTATGAAGTGGGCTTCAGACGACGTGGGCCGGCGCCGCGTCCGTCAACGAGATGAGCTGCGGCGGGGCCTCGCGGGTGGCCAGGGCGTCGACACCGCCCAGCGTGCCGGCGGTGACGAACAGGGCGCAGACGAAGGCGATCAGCCGGGCCGAGACGAAGGTGGGAGCGAGGGTGTTCAGGGTGTTCATGGCGGTGTCCTTGGCAGTGACTTTGGCGGTGGGGCGGGGCTGTTCGATGGGTGCAATTTAGGCAGCCGTCCCATGCGCTGCGACACCGCTGCGACGGGCCGCCGCGGCAGCGGCGCGAACTGCCGACGCGGGCGATGAACGGAACCCGGCATCCCACAATCGCGCCCTGATGTCGCTGCCATCCGACCCTGCCATCCATCGCCTCGGCGCCACCGATGCTGACCCCGGCCGTGCCCCTGGCGATGACCCCGACGGGGCCGGCTTTCGCCGCGTGTTGACGGCTGAAGGCATCGGCAATTTCGGCGCCATGCTCAGCCGCATCACCATCCCCTTTCTGGCCGCGCTGGCGCTGCAGGCCACGCCTTGGCAGATGGCCGGGCTGCTGCTGGCCGATGTGGCCGCGGCTGCGGTCGCCGCGCTGCTGCTGGGGACTTGGGTCGACCGCGCCGGCAAGCGCGCGGTGATGCGGCTGTGCGAGTTCGGCCGTGCCGCGCTGCTGGCCGTGCTGGCTGCGGCCGCGGTGCTGGACCAGGTCAGCCTGGCGGGCCTGACCCTGGCGGCGGCGACCAGCGGGGTGTTGCGCATGGGCTTCGAACTGGCGCGTTCGGCCTGGGTGGCACAGTGCATCGCGACCGGCCAACTGCCGCAGCGCAATGCCCAGTTGTCGATGGTCGGCAGCCTGTCGGAGACGGCGGCCTTTGCGCTGGGCGGCTGGATCTACCAGGGCCTGGGCGCCGCCTGGGCGCTGGCAATGGACGCGGGCAGCAGCCTGGCTTCGGCGCTGTGCCTGCGGGGTGTGCCCGAGGTGCGCGGCGCAGGCACGCCACCGGCGGCGCAGGGTGCCGGCCTGGGCACGCGCTGGCGCCGCGCCTGGCGAGACTGGCGCGATGACACGGTCGCCGGCCTGCGCGCCGTGGCCACCCACCCGTCACTGCGTGCGCTGGCCGCCATCGAAGCCCTGCTGGCGCTTTCCATGAGCCTGACCGGCACCAGCTACATGATCTTCGTCACCCGCGATCTCGGCTTGGCCACCGGACCGCTGGGCATGGTGTTTGCGCTCGGTGGTGCCGGCGCCGTGATCGGCGCGGTGCTGGCGCCGCGCTTCGGCCGGCGCCTGGGGCCCGGGCGCACGATGGCGCTGGGTCTGGGCGCCTTTGCGCTGGGCGCGGCATGCATCCCGCTGGCTGCCGCCGTGCCGGCTGCGTCGGCGGTGTCGGCTGTGTCAGCCTTGTCGTTGGCGCCGCTGCTGCTGCTGGCGGCGCACCAGATCGTCGGCGACGCGGGCCATGTGCTGCACGACGTGCACGACCGCACCCTGCGCCAGACCGCCGTGGCGCCGCAAATGCTGGCGCGTGCCGACGCCGGCATCCGCAGCCTGGGTCAGTGGTGCACCTTGATCGGGGCGCTGGCCGGCGGCGCGCTGGGCACGGCGCTGGGGGCGCGCAGCGTGCTGGTGCTGGCCACCGCGCTGGCTGGCGCAGCGGCGCTGCTGGCGTTGTTGACGCTGGCGCGGCGTGATCGGCTGGCGGCCCCGGCCTGAAGTCGCAGCGCCTGGGCGCGCTGGCGATCGTGCGCTTGTGATCACGCGCTTGTGATCACGCGCTTGTGATCGCGCCCCTGTGATCGCTTGCACGCGCCGGGTCACCTGGCGGCAGGTCTTTGGGCGAGGCGTGGCGGGCAGGCCAGTCAGTGCAGATCGCCGTCCAGGTACAGCCACTGGTCGCCTTCGCGCACGAAGCGGCTGGTCTCGTGCAACCGCGTGGCGCGGCCGCCGGCTTGCCGGCAGCGGGCGACGAACTCGACCTCGGCATGGCGTTCGTCCTGCGCCCGGTGGTGCTTGATCTCCAGGCCGAGCCAGCGCGTTGCGGTGTCGTCCACCGGCCTATCGGCAGGGCGGGTGGACGGGTGCCAGGTGGCGAGCAGATAGTCCGTCAGGCCGCGCACATAGGCGCAGTAGCGCGAGCGCATCAGCGCTGCCGCGTCGGGCGCCTGCAGGTGCAGTGGTCCGGCGTGCCAGCGGCCGCAGCAGGCGGTGTAGGCGGCGGGCAGGCCGCAGGGGCAGGGATCGGTGTCGGATGTGGGCACGGTGGCGGGTCTCGGGCGGTGTCGGGTGCAGGGCGGCGCAGGGCGGTCGTGCAGGTCGGTGGGGCAGAGCGATGGCTATGCCGAGCGATGCATGTGCAGAGTGGTAGATGCAGAGCGGCAGACCTCGATCACTACACTGTGACAGCGTCTTCGCCACCCCGGCCGAACCGCCCCACGCGCCGCCCCGCCATCACCATGCTCGACCCCCAAGCCCGCGCCCTGCTCGACCTGATGATCGAACGCCAGGTGCCGCCCGTGCACACGCTGGGCCCGGTCGAGGCGCGCCGGCTGTACCGCGAGCGCCGCGGCTTCACCCAGCCCGATGCGTCGGCGGTGGGCGAGGTGCGCGAACTGCAGGCCCCCGGCCCGCACGGCGCCATCCCGCTGCGCCTGTATCGCCCGCATGCTGACGCTGACGCCGATCTCGACGCCAACGTCAACACCGTGCTGCCGCTGCTGCTGTACCTGCATGGCGGCGGCTGGACCATCGGCGACCTGGACACCCACGACGTGTTGTGCCGCCAACTGTGCCTGGGCAGCGGTGCGGCGGTGCTGGCGGTGGACTACCGCATGGGCCCCGAGCAC
>JBBSCX010000029.1:0-16793 GCA_038249905.1 Burkholderiales bacterium | reverse complement strand
TGCTGTGCACCGCGGCCGGTGCCGTGCACGCCCAGCGTGTGGTGCGCGACGCCGTCACCGGCGAACTGCGCGCGCCCAACGCCGCCGAAGCGGCGCAACTCGAGGCCCTTAATGCTGCCACCCGCAGCCGTGTGCCGCGCGGCCTGCTGACCGGTACGCCCAACCCCAAGCCCATCCGGCTGGCCGACGGCTCGGACTTTCTGGAGAACACCGACGCCGACTTGAACTACTCGGTCGTCGTGGTGGGCAAGGACGGGCAACTGGTGCGTCAGTGCGTGGGCGGCGCCGAGATGGCCGAACGCATCGTCAAGGGCCGTGTGACGGCCTTTGCCAAGAACCCGCTGGAGCGTTGAGATGAGCGTGCAAATGCCTGTTTCCCTCAAATCCCTGGCCGCTGCAGCGCTGCTGGGTGGCCTGTTCGCCAGCGGCTCCGCGCTGGCCGCAGCCACCATCGTTGTCAACTTCGTCAACAACGCAGGCGTCGGCTACAACGACTCGACGCCAGTGGACCCCGTCGGCGGCAATCCCGGCACGACGCGGGGCGAGCAGCGCCGTATCGCCACCCAACATGCCGCGAACCTGTGGGCGGCCAGGCTGGACAGCGCGGCCACCATCCGCATCAACGCGCAGTTCACGGGCCAGACTTGCACCGAGACCTCGGGCACCCTGGGCAGCGCCGGTCCGATCGGCAACGACCGCAACTTCGCCGGCGCGCCGTTTGCTAACACCTGGTATCCGTCGGCGCTGCGCAACAAGATCGTCGGCAGCGAACAAAGTCCCGGCGCGGCGCAACTGCAGATCAACTTCAACGTCAACCTGGGCACGCCGGGCTGCCTGCCCAACAGCCCCTGGTATCTCGGTATCGACAACAACCTGCCGGCCGGTGCCATCAACCTGGTGGTGGTGCTGCTGCACGAGTTCGGCCATGGCCTGGGTTTCACCGTCGGTCCGACCAGCGGCCAGACGGGCGCGCGCAGCAGCGGCAGCCCGTCCATCTGGGAACGGTTCATGCTGGACAACCAGACCGGCCTGAGCTGGTTCCAGATGACCACCAACGCCGAGCGCGCCGCATCGGCCATCGGCCTGAACCGCCTGGTGTGGACCGGCGCCAACGTCACCGCCGAGGTGCCCAACGTGCTGCGCTTCGGCGTGGCCGGCGCCACCATCAGCGGCCCGGCCGCGGGTGCGGCTGCGGGGGTGCTGAAAGTCGGCGAGGCCTCGTTCGGCGCTGCCATCGGCGCCACGCCCTTCTTCGGCGAAGTGATGCCGGTGGCCACCCAGGCCGGCGAGACGGGCCCGGGCTGCAACGCCTTCAACACGGCCAACCGTACAGCGGTGAACGGCAAGTTCGCGCTCGTCAGCCGTGGCAGCTGCAACTTCGCCTTGAAGGCGAAGAACGCGCAGGACGCGGGCGCAGTGGGGCTGCTGATCCAGGACAACGTGGCCGAGCTCGGCGATGCACCGTCGGCGCTGGGCGGTTCGGACCCGAGCGTCACCATTCCCGCGGTGCGCCTGTTCCTGGCCGATGGCAACCGGCTGCGTGATGCGCTGGCCCGGCGGTCCCGCACTTCTTCCGGAGTGTTCGTGTCGCTGGGCCTGGTGGTGGCGCAGTACGCCGGTGCGGACTCTCAGGGCCGGGTCAAGCTGTTCACGCCCAACCCCTTCCAAGGGGGTTCATCGGTGTCGCACTACGACACTTCGGCGGTGCGCAACCTGCTGATGGAGCCTGCGGTCAGCGGCGACCTGACGCAGTCGGTGATGCCGCCGCAAGACCTGACCTTCATGCTGTTCAAGGACATCGGCTGGTAAGCCGGCAGCCCGGGTCCGCAGGCGCATTACCTGCCGGGCCAGATGGCTTGCGAGACCCCGCCCCGGCGGGGTCTCGTCATTTCAAAGCGGCATCGCCTTCGCGCAGCGCGCAGCGGCCGGGCCCTGCGGCGGTGGCAGCCGCGGCGTTGGCGGGGGCTGGCGACGCCTGGCACACCGCACCGGGGTCGGTGACGAACATGCAGTTGCCGACCATCCCGCGCCGCTGCTGCGAAGCCTGCCACGCGGTCCAAGCGTCGGCCGCGCGCTGCACAGCCGCGGCGTCGGTGCCGCGGGTGGACCAGGCGAGATAGCTCTCCGGCCCGCCGCAGGCCTTCTGACCCACCGCCACCGTGCGGCACTGCGCTTCGCTGCCGCAGTGCGCCGGGCCGATGGCGGCTTCGAGCGCCGCCCACAGCGCTGTGGCGCGCTGGGCTTCGGTGGGCGGTGCCGAGGCCGTGCAGGCAGGCAGGATCAGCCCCAACGCCGCCAGCCATGCGCCCAGCCGTCCGCCCAGCCGTCCGTTCAAAGCGAGGGGCCGTGACGGCCCAGGTCGTCCAGGTGCAGAGCGCAGGGTGTTCATCGGCCCATGGTGCCACCGAATCCGCGCCACCGCCGCTTCCTACAATCGAGGGCTTCGCGCGGCCGCGGCCGTCGCAGCCGTCGCTGCCAATCGCTGCCAATCGCTGCCCGTCGCTGCCCGTCGCGGGCACTTGCCGCCGATACCCCCACCTCCGACCCCCACCATGCCCGTCCATCTGATCGCCCCCGACCCCGCCACCCTGCACGCTGTGGCCGGCCTGCAGATCGGTGTGGTGATGGCCGGCATCCGCAAGGCCCACAAGCGCGACCTGGTGCTTTTCTCGCTGCCCGAAGGCAGTGCCGTGGCCGGCGTCTTCACCACCAATCGCTTCTGCGCCGCGCCGGTGCAGCTGTGCCGCGCGCACCTGGCGGCCACGGCGGGCGGACAGGGCATCCGCGCCTTGCTGATCAACACCGGCAACGCCAACGCCGGCACCGGCGCCGACGGCCTGGTGCGGGCGCAGCGCAGTTGTGTGGCGCTGGCGGCCACGCTCGGCATCGGTGCGACGCAGGTGCTGCCGTTCTCGACCGGCGTGATCATGGAGGTGCTGCCGGTGGACCGCATCGAAGCCGCCCTGCCGGCCCTGGCTGCCGCCCTGCGCCCGGCCGACGGCACGGCCTGGGCCGAGGCCGCCGCCGGCATCATGACCACCGACACCCTGCCCAAGGCGGCGTCGCGGCAGTTGCAGATCGGCGGGCGCACGGTCAGCGTCACCGGCATCAGCAAGGGCGCCGGCATGATCCGCCCGAACATGGCGACGATGCTGGGCTACATCGCCACCGACGCCGTCATCGCCCCGGCCCTGCTGCAGCCGCTGCTGGACGAGGTGGCGGGCCTGAGCTTCAACCGCATCACCATCGACGGCGACACATCGACCAACGACAGCTTCATGCTGATGGCGACCCAGCGTGCCGGCCATTCCGAGATCGCCACCACGGGCAGCGCCGACTACCAGGCCCTGCGCAACGCCGTGCTGGACGTCGCCACCCAATTGGCACAGGCCATCGTGCGCGACGGCGAGGGCGCCACCAAGTTCATCACCGTGCAGGTCGAGGGCGGCCGCGACGTGGCCGAATGCCGCGCCGCGGCCTATGCCATCGCCCATTCGCCGCTGGTGAAGACCGCCTTCTTCGCCAGCGACCCCAACCTGGGTCGCATCCTGGCGGCGGTCGGTTATGCCGGCATCGCCGACCTCGACCAGAACCTGATCGAGATGCACCTGGACGACGTGCACGTCGTCACCCAGGGCGGCCGCCACCCGGCCTACGCCGAGGCCGACGGCCAGCGCGTGATGAAGCAGTCCGAGATCACCGTGCGCGTGCACCTGGGCCGCGGCACGGCCGAGGCACTGGTGTGGACCTGCGACCTGTCGCACGATTACGTGACCATCAACGCCGACTACCGTTCGTGACGCGGGCGCGCTTCGTTCACGCCGTGCTGCACCGGGCACAGCGGCCGCACCGGCCCCAGCCGCCGCGCCTGCCGCCGCTGTCGTGACCCCGCTGCTGCGTCTGCTCGTGCCGGCGTGGGTGCGCGATCGCCTGCGCCTGCCGCCGCAGGACCTGTGGCGCGACCCCACCTACCTGCGGCTGTGGAGCTCCATCCTCACCAGCAGCCTGGGCAACCAGGTGCTGATGCTGGCCCTGCCGCTGACGGCCGCCGTGCTGCTGCACGCCACGCCCATGCAGATGGGGCTGCTGACGGCCATCGAATTGGCGCCGTTCGTGCTGCTGTCGCTGCCGGCCGGCGTGTGGCTGGACCGCGTGCGCAAATTGCCGGTCTACATCGTCGGCGAATCGCTGATCGCGGTGGCGGCGCTCAGCGTGCCCCTGGCCTGGTGGGCGGGCTGGCTCAGCATGGGCTGGCTGTACGTCATCGGCTTCCTGATCGGCGCGGTGCACACGGTGGCTGGCACCGCGGCGCAGATCGTGCTGACGCAGGTGGTGGCACGTGATCGGCTGGTGGAAGCGCATGCCAAGAACGCGCTGGCCTCGTCAGGCGCCGAAGTCGCGGGCCCGGGCTTTGCCGGGCTGCTGATCCGCCTGCTGGGCGCGCCAGTGGCGCTGGTGGTGAACGCGGCGCTGCTGCTGGGCTCGGCGCTGATCCTGCGCCACATCCGTGTGCATGAGCGGCGCGACCGGCGCGAGTCCCGTCCCGGCGACGACAGCGCGGCACAGTTCTGGCGCGACTTGAAGCTGGGTCTGCGCTTCGTCATCGGCCACCGCCTGCTGCTGACCCTGGGCGTATTGATGGGCGTCTGGCAGATGGCGCACTACGCGGCCATGGTGGTGCAGATCCTGTTTGCCACGCGCACGCTGGGCCTGTCGGAACAGGCCGTGGGCCTTTGCTACATGGGCGTGGGCGTGGGCACCATCGCCGGCAGCGTCTGGGGCCGGCGCGTCAGCGTGCGCATCGGGCCCGGGCCCTGTCTGGTGGTGGGCTATGCCATCTGCGGCGTCGGCTGGGGCCTGCTGGCGGTCGCGCCGGCCAACGCCTGGGGCGTGGCCGCCTTCGCGCTGATGTTGGCGATGTTCGCCACCGGTGCCGTCTTCATCTTCATCAACTTCCTGGCCCTGCGCCAGGCGGTGACGCCCGAGCCGCTGCTCGGCCGCATGACCAGCACCATGCGCTGGCTGACGCTGCTGGCCGCGGGCCCCGGTGCGCTGCTGGGCGGCTGGCTGGGCGAACACCTGGGCCTGCGCGCGGCGCTGGGCTTTGCCGCGGGCGTGTCGGCGTTGCTGGTGCTCGTCGCCTGGCGTCTGCCTGTGATCCGCGACCTGAAGGTGCTGCCGCAGCTCGAACAGACCGAGGACTGGGTTGGCGGCGAGGCCCAGGTGCGCCTGCCTGATGCCGGCATGCCAGACCGTAACAAGTAGTCGCCACTTGCCGCCACTTTTCGCCGCTGGCCGGCCGGCAGGCCTGTCACAGTGGCCGTGGGGTGCGCCAAACTTCGGCCACTGCACCCGTGCCGAAGACCGGGTCTCCCCTGCAGCCCAGGATCCCCACATGGACATCGCCCGTCGCCACAACCTGCAGCAAAGCGGCCAGGGCCGCCAACCCATGTTGTTCGCCCACGGCTTCGGCTGCGACCAGCAAATGTGGCGCTTCGTCGCCCCGGCGTTCGAGGCCACGCACCGGGTGACGCTGTTCGACCACATCGGCTGCGGGCACTCCGACGCCAGCGCCTACGACGATGTGCGCCATGCCCGCATCGAAGGCTATGCCGACGACGTGTGCGAGATCATCGATACGCTGGACCTGCACGACATCGTCTTCGTCGGCCACTCGGTCAGCGCCATGATCGGCGTGCTGGCGGCGCTGCGGCTGCCGGAGCGCTTCGCGCGGATGGTGCTGATCGGGCCCTCGCCCTGCTATCTGAACCACCCGCCCGACTACCACGGCGGCTTCGAGCCGGCCGACATCGACGGCTTGCTCGACTTGATGGACAACAACCTTCTCGGCTGGGCCAACTACCTGGCACCGGTCGTGATGGGACCAGGCCACGCGCCCGAGCTGACCGAGGAACTCAAGAGCAGCTTCTGCGCCAGCGACGCCTACATCACGCGCCGCTTCGCGCGGGCCACCTTCCTGGCCGATCACCGCGCGGTGCTGCCGCGGTTGCAGGTGCCCAGCCTGGTGCTGCAGGTCATCGAGGACGCGATCGCGCCGCGCGCCGTCGGCGAGTATGTGCACCGCCACATCACCGACAGTGCGTTGACCCTGATCGACGGCGTGGGCCACTGCCCGCACATGAGCCATCCGCAGCAGACCATCGCTGCGATCCAGGCGTGGCTGCCCTGAGGCCACCCTGTCCGCCCCGCCTCACGCCGTGCAGTCCACAAACCGGCCCGTGACCGCGGCCCCCAAGCCTTGAACCGCCTGGCTGGCACCGTCGAGCTGCCCTGCGGCGTGGCCGTGGTGGACGAGGGTGGACGCGTGAGACAGGCCAATGCCGCGCTCGGCAGGCTGCTGGGCCAGCCTGCGGCAGATCTGGTCAACCTGCCTTTCGACAGTCTGCTGGCGCCGGCGGCCGCAGTGCTGTACCAGAGCTATCTGTTGCCGCTGCTGCGCCTGCACGGCGAGGTCGGCGAGTTTGAGCTGGTGCTGAAGTCGGCCGCCGGCGCGCGCCCCAGCGTGCTTTTTTATGCCGCCGTTCGTCCGTTGGCAGACGGCTGTGACGACGGCATGGACGTGGTCGTCGTGCCGGTGCGCGAACGCCGCCGTGTCGAGGACGAGCTGCTGCGCGTCAAGCGCGCCGCCGACCTGGCGCCCGGCATGATGTTCCAGCTCGTGCGCTCGCCGCAGGGGCTGCTTCGGTTTGCGTATGTCAGCCAGGCCGTGCGTGCGCTGTACGGCGTCAGTGCCGAGGCCGCGGCTGCCGACGCGCAGGCCGTGCTGGGCCAGCTGCACCCCGAAGACGCGGCACGGCTGCGGGCTCGGCTGGCCGCCCCGCTGGCGGGCGCGCCCGCGGCTGAATGGGCGAACGAAGCCTGGACCGAGCTGCTGCGTGTGCAGCGTCCCGGCGCCGCGCCGGCGTGGCACGAGATGCACGCCGCACCTCAGCCTGGCCGCGACGGCACGGGCGTGTGGCACGGTTTCGTCGCTGACGCCACGCTGCGCCTGCAACTGGCGGCCGAGCGCGCCGAACACCAGTCCGCCGAGGCCCAGGCTCGTGCCCGCAGCGAACTCCTGGCCCGCATCAGCCACGAGTTCCGCACCCCGCTGAACGCCATCATCGGCTTCTCGCAGCTGCTGACCCGGCCCGATGCCGATGCGCTTTCGCCGCGGCAGCGGCAGCAGCTTCAGACCATTGCAGGGGCCGGCGCCAGCCTGCTGCACCTGGTCAACGATGTGCTGGAGTTGAGTGCGCTGGACAGTGCCCCGACCGAACTGCACTGCAGCGCCGTGCCGCTGCGCCCGCTGCTGGCGCAGGCGCTGGCGCTGGTGGAACCGCAGGCGGTGGAGGCCGGCGTGACGCTGGCGCCGCTGCGCTGCGATGACGCGCTGCAGGCTCTGGCCGACGCACAACGGCTGGGGCAGGTGCTGGCCAACCTGCTGTCCAACGCCGTCAAGTACAACCTTCGTGGGGGCCAGGTGGCACTGCAGGCCACGGCCCACGGTGCCGAACAGGTCTGCATCACCATCGCCGACAGCGGCCCTGGCTTTACACCTGAGCAGCAGGCGCGGCTGTACGAGCCCTTCAACCGCCTGGGTGCCGAACGCAGCGGCCGTCCCGGCACCGGCCTGGGGCTGGTGATCACGCGCAACCTGGTCAAGTTGATGGGTGGTGCCATCGACCTGCACAGCGAAGTGGGGCGGGGCGCCTGCTTCAGCGTCACCCTGCCGCAGGCAACGGGCAGCGCCGGTTTGGCCCCGTCGTCGCCACGGCAGGCGCAGGCCGATGGCGGCAGCCCGGCCGCCGCCGAAGTGCCGTCCGGCCGAGACTTCGACGTGCTTTACGTCGAAGACGACGAGGTCAACACCGTGCTGATGCAGGCCATCCTGGCGCTGCGCCCTGCCGTGCGCCTGCAGCTGGCGGCCGACGCCACCACGGCGCTGGCCCAGGCCCTGCGCCGACCGCCGGCATTGCTGCTGGTGGACCTGCACCTGCCCGACGCCGACGGCTTCACGCTGGTGCAGCGCATGCGCACCCACGCGGTGCTGGCGCGGGTGCCGGTGGTGCTGGTCTCTGCCGCCACAGGCGCGGGGGAACGCGAACGCGCCGAGCGCGAAGGCTTTGTCGCCTGCTGGGCCAAGCCGCTGGACGTGGCGCAGACGCTGGCGGCGCTGGACAGCCTGATGGCGGCCGCGCCCGCCAGGGGCTGAACCGGCTGCGCCTCAGACGTCGTCGGGCGCAAAGCGGTCGATCTCGTCGCTGATCAGGGCCCGCACGCCCAGCGCCCACAGCCGCTGTGCCGTGCGGCGGTGATTGACGGTGTAGCTCGCCACCTGAAGGCCGGCGCCATGTGCCAACGCCAACAGCCGGGCGTCGATCAGCCGGTGCTGCACCACCACGGCCATGCAGCCCAAGGCCTGCGCCTGCGCCAGCCAGTCCGCGGGCAGCGCATCCAGCAGCAGCGCGCGCGGCAACCCGGGCGCGGCGGCGCGTGCCGCCGCCAGTGCCGCGGGGCGAAACGAGCTGAGCAGCGGCGGGGCCCGACCCTGCCACAGCGCCTGCGCCGCCAGTGCCACGGCGCGGCCGGTGGCCGCATCGGTGCCCGGCGCGGGCTTGATCTCGATGTTCAGCGCCGCGCCGGACGGCTGCAGCAGGGCGGCCACGTCCGCCAGCCGCGGCAGGCGCTCGCCGGCATGCGCGGGGCTGTGCCAGCCGCCTGCATCCAGCCGCGACAGTGCGGCCCAGTCCCAGGCGCCGGCCGGGCCATGGCCGTTGGTGGTGCGGTCCAGCGTGTCGTCGTGCAGCAGGAAGGGCACGCCGTCGGCGCTCAGGCGCACGTCGCACTCGAAGGCTCGCCAGCCCTTGGCCAGGCCGGTGCGGAAGGCGGCGAGCGTGTTCTCCGGCGCCTGCCTGCCCGCGCCGCGATGGGCAAACCAACGCGGCCAGGGCCAGACGGTGGCGGCAGGGCTGCTGTCAGGGCTGTCAGGGCTGACGGGGCTGACGGGGCCGTCGCGGCTGTTGTGGCCTTCGGGTCCGTCCGGGAGGGGTGAGTTGACCGACATCCAGGCATGCTATCCAGGCTTGGCGGTGCAATCTCCTTCACGGGCTGTGGGCCTGCCGTCGTTCCCTCCGTCGCGCCTGTCCCCATAGACGGCCGGGCGGCAGTGCTCCGGTAGCATCGGGTTAACCCATGAATGCACCCCTGCCTGCTGCTGTCACGGCCGCGTCGAACGACATCGCCGTGCCGCCCACCTCCTTCGCCCCCGCTTTCTCGACCACTTTCGCCGTCGACACCGACGGCGTGCGGCTGCGCGAGATTCCGTACAACTACACCTCGCTGTCCGACCGCGAGATCGTCATCCGCCTGCTCGGCGCACGCGCCTGGTCGCTGCTGAGCCAGTTGCGCCATGAACGCCGCACCGGCCGCAGCGCGCGCATGCTGTACGAGGTGCTGGGCGACATCTGGGTGGTGCAGCGCAATCCGTACCTCGAGGACGACCTGCTCGACAACCCCAAGCGCCGCGCGCTGCTGATAGAAGCGCTGCAGCACCGCCTGGGCGAAGTCGAGAAGCGCCGCACGCCGGCCGAGGACGCCGAGCGCGACGCGCTGGTGGGTGAATTGCTGCTGGCCGCGCGCACTGCGGTCGAACGCTTCGCCGCCCACTTTCGCGCCGTGTGGGACCTGCGCAAGGCCACCCGCCGCGTGCTCGGCCGCCGCACCGCGAAGGACAACCTGAAGTTCGACGGCATGAGCCGCGTCAGCCACGTCACCGACGCCACCGACTGGCGCGTCGAGACCCCCTTCGTCGTGCTCACGCCCGACACCGAGGCCGAAATGGCCGCCCTGGTGGCCGGTTGCATCGAATTGGGTCTGACCATCATCCCGCGCGGCGGCGGCACCGGCTACACCGGCGGCGCGGTGCCGCTGACCTGGAAGAGCGCGGTCATCAACACCGAGAAGCTCGAGGCCATGTCCGAGGTCGAGTTCATCAGCCTGCCCGGTGTCGACCAATTGGTGGCAACCGTGTTCAGCGAGGCCGGCGTCGTCACCCAGCGTGTGGCCGACGCGGCCGAACGGGCCGGCCATGTGTTCGCGGTCGACCCCACCAGCGCCGAGGCCAGTTGCATCGGCGGCAACGTCGCCATGAACGCGGGCGGCAAGAAGGCGGTGCTGTGGGGCACGGCGCTGGACAACCTGGTCAGCTGGAAGATGGTCACGCCCCAGGCCACCTGGCTGGAGGTGGTGCGCCTGAACCACAACCTGGGCAAGATCCACGATGTGGAAATGGCCAGTTTCGAGCTGCGCCACTTCGACGCCAGCGGCAAGAAATTGGTGCGCACCGAGCGCCTGGACATCCCCGGCCGCGTGTTCCGCAAGGAAGGCCTGGGCAAGGACGTCACCGACAAGTTTCTGGCCGGCCTGCCCGGCATCCAGAAAGAAGGCTGCGACGGCCTGATCACCAGCGCGCGCTGGATCGTGCACCGCATGCCGGCCCATGTGCGCACCGTGTGCCTTGAGTTCTTCGGCAACGCGCGCGACGCCGTGCCCAGCATCGTCGAGATCAGGGACTACCTGTTCGGCCTCAGCGACGGCGTCAAGCTCGCCGGCCTGGAGCACCTGGACGACCGTTACCTGAAGGCCGTCGGCTACACCACCAAGAGCAAGCGTGTGCAGGCGGCCAGCGCCTCGGGCCTGCCCAAGATGGTGCTGATCGGCGACATCGTCGGCGACGACGAAACCGCCGTGGCCCGCGCCACCAGCGAGGTGGTGCGCATCGCCAACGGCCGCCATGGCGAAGGCTTCGTGGCCGTCAGCGCCGACGCACGCAAGAAGTTCTGGCTCGACCGCAAGCGCACCGCCGCCATCGCGCGCCACACCAACGCCTTCAAGATCAACGAGGACGTCGTCATCCCGCTGCCGCGGATGGGCGAGTACACCGAAGGCATCGAGCGCATCAACGTCGAGCTGAGCCTGCGCAACAAGCTCGAACTGCTGGACGGGCTGGAGGCCTTCTTCCGCCGCGGCAATCTTCCGCTGGGCAAGAGCGACGACGCCAGCGAGATCCCAGGCGCCGAACTGCTGGAAGACCGCGTGGCGCAGGCCCTGGCGCTGCTGGCCGAGGTGCGTGCGCTGTGGCGCTTCTGGCTCGAACAGCTCGACGTGGTGCAGGCGGCCGAAGGCGATGCCCCGGCCGAAACCCTGTTTGCCCGGCTGCAGGACTGGCGCCTGCGTGCCAGCTGGAAGACGCAGGTGCTGCGTGCATTGCAGGGCATCTTCGCCGGGAGCGCCTTTGCACCGATCCTGGTCGAGTGCCGCCGCATTCACGGCGAGGTATTGCGCGGCCGCGTCTGGGTGGCCCTGCACATGCATGCCGGCGACGGCAATGTGCACACCAACATCCCCGTCAACAGCGACAACTACGTCATGCTGCAGACGGCGCACGAGGCCGTCGCCCGCATCATGGCGCTGGCCCGCAGCCTGGACGGCGTCATCAGCGGCGAACACGGCATCGGCATCACCAAGCTCGAATTTTTGACCGACGCCGAACTGGCCAACTTCGCCGACTACAAGCAGCGGATCGACCCCGAGGGCCGCTTCAACAAGGGCAAACTGCTGCGGGCCCTGCCCGCGGGCGGCGACATGCAGGCGTCCGACCTCAGTGCCGCCTACACGCCCAGCTTCGGGCTGATGGGCCACGAGTCGCTGATCATGCAGCGCAGCGACATCGGCGCCATCGCCGACAGCATCAAGGACTGCCTGCGCTGCGGCAAGTGCAAGCCCGTGTGCGCCACGCACGTGCCGCGTGCCAACCTGCTGTACAGCCCGCGCGACAAGATCCTTGCGACGTCGCTGTTGATCGAGGCCTTCCTGTACGAAGAGCAGACGCGCCGCGGCATCAGCGTCAAGCACTGGGAAGAGTTCGAGGACGTCGCCGACCACTGCACCGTCTGCCACAAGTGCCTGTCGCCGTGCCCGGTCGACATCGACTTCGGCGACGTCACGATGAACATGCGCAACCTGTTGCGCAAGATGGGCAAGAAGAGCTTCCGGCCCGGCAACGCCGTGGCCATGACCTTCTTGAACGCCACCAACCCGCAGACCATCAAGCTGATGCGCAGCGCCATGGTCGACGTCGGCTTCAAGGTGCAGCGCCTGGCGCACGACCTGCTGAAGCCGGCGGCCAAGGCGCAGACCGCCGCCCCGCCGGCCACGCTGGGTACGGCGCCGCTGAAGCAGCAGGTCATCCACTTCATCAACAAGAAGATGCCCGGCGGGCTGCCCAAGCGCACGGCGCGCGCATTGCTGGACATCGAGGACCGCGACTACGTCCCCATCATCCGCAACCCGGCCGCGACCACGGCCGACACCGAGGCCGTCTTCTACTTTCCCGGCTGCGGCAGCGAACGCCTGTTCAGCCAGGTGGGGCTGGCCACCCAGGCCATGCTGTGGCACGCCGGCGTGCAGACCGTGCTGCCGCCGGGCTACCTGTGCTGCGGCTACCCGCAGCGCGGCAGCGGGCAGTTCGACAAGGCCGAGGCGATCATCACCGACAACCGGGTGCTCTTCCACCGCGTTGCCAACACGCTGAACTACCTCGACATCAAGACCGTGGTCGTCAGCTGCGGCACCTGCTTCGACCAGTTGCAGGGCTACGGCTTCGAAGAGATCTTCCCCGGCTGCCGCATCGTCGACATCCATGAATACCTGCTGGAAAAGGGCATCACGCTGAGCGCCGACCAGGCCGGCGCCTACCTGTACCACGACCCCTGCCACAGCCCCATGAAGCAGCAGGACCCGATGAAGACCGTCAAGGCCCTGGTGGGCCCGAACGTGCTGAAGAACGAACGCTGCTGCGGCGAAAGCGGCACCCTGGGCGTGACAAGGCCCGACATCAGCACGCAGGTGCGCTTTCGCAAGGAAGAAGAACTGCGCAAGGGCGAGGCGGCATTGCGCCAGTTGGTGGCCACATCGGTGCAGTCGGCGCCCCAGTTGAGTGCAGCCGCCCAGGCCAACGTCAAGATCCTGACCAGCTGCCCCAGCTGCCTGCAGGGCCTGAAGCGCTTCGAGGGTGACCTGGCCAACGGCCTGCTCGAAGCCGACTACATCGTGGTCGAAATGGCGCGCCTGATGCTGGGCGAAAACTGGATGCCCGACTACGTGGCCAAGGCCAACGCCGGCGGCATTGAGCGGGTGCTGGTCTGATCGTGCGGGGCCGCCCGGTCTAGCGGACGCCAGAGGCTGAGCGGGTATTGGCGCGAGTTTTGCATTGGTGACTTGAACGCCGAGTTTTTGCACCACGAGCAGGCGGCGGGTAGACAGCGGGGCTCGTGCTCTCGTTACAGCTGCATGGGGGGTAGAGCGCCCAAAACCCCTCGGCCGAGGGGGTCCGCAGAGTAGGGCTGTGCGTGTACAACCAGGCGTCTTCCCGGGGAAACCCGGCACAGCGGTTTCAAATGTTCGATTCAGGGGGTTCCATGACCAAGAAGTTTTCGATCACAGCGTTGGCTGTCAGCTCGCTCCTCGCGATGGGTTCTGCGCACGCAACCATCACCGATCTCGGCCCGGCTTCCCCCGGTTCGCCACTGTCGTTCGGGGCCCTCGCAGCACAGGGTCTGTTCAACGACGTCTTCACCTTCTCGCTGCCCGCCAATGGCGGCTCTGGGTACAGCATCACCAACTTCACGCTGTTGCCGGGCGTCTACAACACGATTCTGTCGACGCTGTCGCTGTTCTCCAACCCCGATGGCATCCTCTTCAATACCGACGACACCCTTTTGGCCTCTTCGGTGATGCCTGGTGTCGGATCCCTGACACTGACCTTCCCGTCGTCGCCGGCCGGCCCCTACTATTTGAACGTCACGGGCATTGCCAACGGCGCGGCCGGTGGCATCTACAACGGCGCGATCAGCGTCGCGGTGGTACCCGAACCCGAGACCTATGCGCTGATGCTGGGCGGCCTGGGTCTGATCGGTTTCATGGCCGCGCGTCGCCGCCGCGAGGGCTGATCTTCTCTTCCGGGCGCAGCGCCCGATGCCGAAAAGGCGGTGCACATGCACCGCCTTTTTGCTTTCAGCGCCGCGCCGATACACTGCATCAGCCTGCCCACCCCGGATTTCCGACCACGCCGCATCTGCCCATGTCCACCCCTGCCGTCCCGCAGCCCGCCCCACAGCCCGTCGCGCTGACCGTGCACCAGGCGTCGCGTGTGCTCGAGATCGGCTTCGACGACGGTGCCGTCTTCCGCATCCCCTTCGAATTGATGCGCGTCTACTCGCCCTCGGCCGAGGTCAAGGGACACGGCCCGGGGCAAGAGGTGCTGCAGACCGGCAAGCGCGAGGTGGGCATCACCGACATCGGTGCCGTGGGCCACTACGCCGTGCAGCCGCGCTTCAGCGACGGCCACGAAAGCGGCATCTTCACCTGGCCGTATCTGTACGAGCTCGGCAGCGATGCAGCCGATCTGTGGGCGCGCTACGAACAACGCCTGCTGGCCGCCGGTGTCGACCGCGACGCACCGATGGCGGCCAAGTCGCCCAAGGCCCGCAACGCGCCGACCGGTGGCACCGCCTGCGCCACCCCGTGACCCCGCCGGCCTTCCGTTTTGCAGCCCAGAGTCCCGCACACCATGGCCCAGACCCACTTCGGCTACCAGTCGGTTGACGAGAACGACAAGTCCACACGCGTTCGCGGTGTGTTCGACAGCGTCGCCGCCAAGTACGACGTCATGAACGACGTGCTTTCGATGGGCCTGCACCGCGCCTGGAAGGCCTACGCGGTGACGGTCGCGGCGGTGCGCCCTGGTGACCACATCCTCGACATCGCTGGCGGCACCGGCGACCTGGCCCGCGCCTTCGCTCGCCGCGCGGGCGACAACGGCCGCGTCGTGCTGACCGACATCAACGAGTCCATGCTGCGCGTCGGGCGTGACCGCCTGCTCGACGGCGGCCTGGCCCTGCCCACCGTCGTGTGCGACGCCGAGCACCTGCCGTTCGTGAACGGCACGGCCAGCCCGGCGCCCGGCCGCGGTTTCGACCTTGTCAGCGTCGCCTTCGGCCTGCGCAACATGACGCACAAGGACCGCGCCCTGGCCGAGATGTGCCGTGTGCTGCGCCCGGGCGGGCGGCTGCTGGTGCTGGAGTTCTCGCGCCCGGCCGAGCCGCTGCGCAAGCCCTACGACTGGTATTCGCTCAACGTCATGCCCGTGCTGGGCAAGTGGATCGCAAACGACGCCGACAGCTACCGCTATCTGGCCGAAAGCATCCGCATGCACCCTGACCAGGCTGGCCTGAAGACCATGATGCAAAGCGCCGGCTTCGGCCATGTCGATGTGCACAACCTCAGTGGCGGCATCGTCGCGCTGCACGTCGGCATCAAGTGCTGAAGCACCCGCCAGCAGCAGCCCCCGGCGGCCATCGGCCTGGGCACGGCTTCTATCGCGGGCAGATGAATCTGGTGTGACATCCTGCCGCGCCGGCACCCCAGGCACGGGGTCCGGAGATGACCTGTTCGTCATAGGGCAAGGGTTACACTGCGCGGCCCTTGTCGTGGGCTTGGCTGTCGAGCTTGCTGGCCCGCTGTCCAAGTCCCGCGCCGGCCCGCCACGCGGGCCCGCCGCCCTGCCGGCGCCGGTCTGTTCACACCAAGAATCCCCAAGGGAATGAGCGCATGAAGCTGACGATGTTCGAGACCACGCCCCGGGCCGGTCGCTGGCTGGTCCTCGGTACGCTGGCACTGGCTGCCACGCTGATGGCAGGCTGCGGCGACAAGAAGGAAAAGGCCGCCAGCCAGACGGCGGTCAAGGTCAACAAGGACGAGATCACCGTCCACCAGATCAACTTCGTGCTGCAGCAGCAGCGCAACCTGCGCCCCGAGCAGGCCGATGCGGCCAGCAAGCAGATCCTCGAGCGCCTGATCGACCAGGAACTGGCGCTGCAGAAGGCCGATGAGCTGAAGCTCGACCGCGATCCGCGCATCGTGCAGCAACTGGAAGCCGCGCGCCGCGAGGTCTTGTCGCGCGCCTACCTCGAAAAGCTGGGCGAGGCCGCGCCCAAGCCCACGCCCGAGGACATCCAGAAGTATTACGACGAGAAGCCCGCGCTGTTCAGCCAGCGTCGCGTCTACAGCATCCAGGAAATCGGCGTCGAGGCCAAGCCCGAGCAGGTGGCGGTGCTGCGCGAGCAACTGGCGCAGGCCAAGAACATCAACGAGTTCGTCGAATACCTGAAGGCCAACGACTACCGTTTCTCGGGCAACCAGGCCGTGCGTGCGGCCGAGCAATTGCCGTTGAACAGCCTGGACGCCTTTGCCCGCATGCAGGACGGGCAGGCGATGGTGGTGCCGGCGCCCAATGGCGTGCAGGTGGTCGTGCTGGCCGGGTCTCGCAGCCAGCCGGTGACGCTGGAACAGGCGCGCCCGGCGATCGAACAGTTCATCACCAACGAACGCCGCCGCAAACTGGTCGAAGAAGACATCAAGGCCATGCGCGCCGCGGCCACCATCCAGTACGTGGGCAAGTTTGCCGAGGCCGCCGCGTCGGCGCCTGCCGGTGCGGCTACCGGGGCGGGTGTGGCTGCGGGCACGGGTGCACCGGCCGCACCCGCCGCCGCGCCGGCACCTGCCGCACCGGCCACGCCATCCAGTGGGGCGCTCAACCCTGCCGACATCAGCAAGGGTCTGGGTCTCAAGTGATGATTTCCATCCGCTTTTTCCGGGCCTTGCCCGCCGCCGCAGCGCGTGCCGCCACGGCCGCTGGACTTGCCACGCTGCTGGCCCTGTGCCTGACAGCA
>JBBSCX010000028.1:0-17015 GCA_038249905.1 Burkholderiales bacterium | reverse complement strand
TTTCGGCATCGTCGCGCGGCTGGAGTTCTACAGCGCCGAAGAGCTGTGCCGCATCGTCACGCGCAGTGCCGGGCTGCTGGCCGTGCCCACCGATGCCGCCGGTGCGCTGGAGATCGCGCGCCGCAGCCGCGGCACGCCGCGCATCGCCAACCGCCTGCTGCGGCGGGTGCGCGACTATGCGCAGGTCAAGGGCGACGGCCGCATCGACAGCGGCACCGCCGACCGGGCGCTGAAGATGCTGGACGTGGACCCGCAGGGCTTCGACGTGATGGACCGCAAGCTGCTGGAGGCCGTGATCCACCGCTTCGACGGCGGCCCGGTGGGGCTGGACAACGTCGCGGCGGCGATCGGCGAAGAGAGCGGCACGATCGAGGACGTGATCGAGCCCTACCTGATCCAGCAGGGCTACCTGCAGCGCACGCCGCGCGGGCGCATCGCCACGGCAGCTGCCTATCGGCACCTGGGGCTGACGCCGCCGCAGCGGCCTGCCAACGATCTGTTCGGCGGCTGAACCGGGCTTCGGCTCAGGGCTAGTGTTCACGGCTAGTGTTCAGGGCTTGGGCTCAGGGGCTGTCGGTCACTGTTTGGGGTGCATCGACCGCCAGGTGGGCGTCGTCATTCCAGCCCACCAGCGTGAAGCCCTCGCCGGTCCACAACAGACGGTTGATGGTGGCATTGCCCAGCGCCCAGCTGCGCGGTGCCTGCAGCGCCTGACCGGTGGCTAAACGGTACAGCATGTCGAGCACACCGCCATGCGCCACCAGGGCCAACGTGGCGCCGGGGTGGCGTGCGGCCAGTTCGGTGGCCACGGCGGCACAACGGATCTGAAAGCTGATCAGCGATTCACCGCCGCCGGGCTGGAAGGCGGGTTCGCGCCGGCGCCAGCGCTCGGCGTCCTCGGGCCAGCGCTGGCCGATCTCGGCATAGCTCAGGCCCTCGAAGGCGCCGAAGCCGCGTTCGCGCAACCGCGCGTCGGTCTGCACCCCCAGCCCGGTGCGTCGGGCCAGCGCCAAGGCCGTGGCGTGGGCGCGCGCCAGGTCGCTGCTGTAGATGTGGGTGATGCCTTCTGCGACCAGCGCTTCGGCCAGGCGTTCGGCCTGCCACAGGCCGGTGGCGTCGAGCGGGATGTCGGTGTGGCCCTGGATGCGCTGGCTGGCATTCCAGGCCGTCTGGCCGTGGCGCAGCACCACGACGCGGGTGGCGTCCACGCCGGGCATGCGCATCAGGGCGCGTCGCCGATCAGGCGCGGGTTCAGCGTGTAGGTGCCCGAGAACGTGGCCTCGGCCAATACACGGCCGGCCAGTGCCTGGCGCACTGCCAGGCCGTCGAAGCGACCCTCCAGCGGCAGCCGCGGCAACACCAGCGCGTACAGCGTGAAGACATAGTGATGCACCAGCGTGTCGTTCCAGGGCGGGAAGGGACCGTCGTAACCGAAGTGCTCGCCGGCCATCTCGGCATCGTCCTTGAACCAACGGGTGTAGTCGTTCAGGCCCTGTCGGGCACCGCCGGGCAGGTCCTGAACGCGCTTGCCACGCGCTGTCCAACCGCGGCTGAATTCGCCTTCGGCAATGACCGTGGGCTGAGGCGGCAGATCGATCAAAACCCAGTGGAAGAAGTCGGTGCGCGGCAGGGCGGCCGGGATTTCGCGGCCCGGTCGGTTGACGTCGTCGGCACGGCTGGGCACGTCGAAGTCGTGGCAGATCAGCACCATCGAGCGCGCTTCAGACGGCACCTCGCTCCAGGCCAGATGCGGGTTCAGGTTGTCGCTGAAGGCAGCGCGGCCGGCGCCGTCGGGGCGGCCTGCGGCATGACGCGACGGGATGCGGTCGCCATTGGTCCAGCTGTCGCTCCAGAGCTTCATGCCCGCCCGTCCAGATTGATCGTGCGGGCCAGCCGCCCGCCCCACATGCCGTGCAAGTTCTATACCCCCCACACGACGGGCCGGCCGGCCGCGCGGGCGCGACGCAGCATCTCGACCATCGGCCACACCCGCTGGCGCAGGCCGACGGGGGCGCGCGCGCCGCTGTCGTCGGGCTCGTCCCCGGCGGCGTCCTTGTCGGCGCCCTTGCCAGCGTCCGCGGACAGTGGCTCGGCCTCAGCCACCGCGTCCTGCAGGGCCTGCAGTGCGCCGTCCATGGCATCGACTTCGATGATCCCGCGCGCGGCCGGTTCGCGGCCGAGCAGTCGCAGCACCTGCTCGCCGTCGTTGCCCAGCATGATCAGGTCGCCAGTGGCCGCGCTCTTGAATTTGTAGATCATCTTTGCGCTCCTGCGCTGCGGCGGTGCCGCAGCAGGAACCGTTGATTGTGCGACCTGCATGTGCGACCTGCTTGTGCGACCTGCTTGTGCGCCATGCTTGTGCGACATGCGCGGTGCCTGACCCGCAGCGCTTCAACCGACCAGGCGCAGCCCGGGCCGTGCCGGCGGCAGGCTCTCGCCTTGACCTCCACCCTCGCCCGTCGCCCCGACGGCGGCCCCAAAGGGCGCCGGGCCGGCCCGCAGGCGCTGTTCGAAGCTCAGGCTGTCCATCGCCGGTGCGCACAGCCAGCCCTGGTACTGACCGCAGCCGGCGCTGCGCAAGAAGGCAGCCTGCGCGGGGGTCTCCACGCCTTCGGCCACCACGCCCAGGCCGCAGGCGTGCGCCATCTCCAGCATGCCGCGCACGATGCCGGCGCTGCGCGGGTCGTCCGGCAGGCCGCTGACGAAGCTGCGGTCTATCTTCAGCGTGCGCACCGGCAACCGCCGGTCCTGCAGCAGCCCGATGACCGAGTAGCCGGTGCCGAAGTCGTCCAGCGACAGGCGCACGCCCAGGGCCGCCAGCGCCTGCAGGCGCAGCAGGGCTTCTTCGGGCTCGTGCACCAGCACCGACTCGGTCAGTTCCAGTTCCAGCAGGGACGGCGCCAGGCCGCTGACGCGCAGCACGCTGTCCACATGCTCGACGAAGTCACGCTGCTGAAACTGCAGCGCCGAGACGTTGACGGCCACCGGCAGCGCATGCCCACGCTGCGCCCACAGCGTGGCCTGGCGCACGGCCTCGGCCAGCACCCACGTGCCGATGGCGACGATGAAGCCGGTGTCTTCGGCCACGGGGATGAACTGGGCCGGCGCGATCTCGCCCAGCGCCGGGTCGCGCCAGCGCAGCAGGGCCTCGGCGCCGACGATGCGGCCGTCGGCCAGGCTGACCTGCGGTTGGTAGTGCAGACGAAAACGGTTGCTGACCAGGGCCTGTCTCATCGCCTGATCGAGTTGCGTCTGGCGCCGCCGGTCGGCATCGGCATGGCCCAGGTGCAGTCGCCAATGGCTGCGCCCGCTGTGCTTGACGCTGCGCAGCGCGGCTTCGGCACGCCGCAGCAGTTCGTCGGGCGTGCCGCCATGCGCCGGGCACAGCACGACGCCGATGCTGCATGTCAATGAGTATCCGGCCGCGGCCCCTTCGGCGCCCAGGCGCAGCGGGCGCGACACCGCTTCCAGCACCCGCCCGGCCACCGACTCGATGGCCGCCGAACCCAGCGCGCCGGCCAGCAGACCGGGCGCCACCGGCAACGGCGAACCCAGCGCGCCGGGGGCGGCAGCTTCGTCGGCGGGCGCGGTGTCCGACAGGCGCACCAGGGCCACGAACTGGTCGCTGCCCAGTCGCGCTACCAGGTCCGGTGCACGCAGCAGGCGCTTCAGGCGCCGCGCCACCTCGCACAGCACCTGGTCGCCGACGTCCTGGCCGAGGTTCTGGTTGACGTCGCGAAAGCGGTCCAGGTCGACCAGCAGCAGCGCAAAGCCGCGGCCGCCAGCCGCCGGGCTGCGCACCAGGGCGGCCTCGACCGCCACACGCTCGACCAGCGCGGCGCGGTTGGGCAGGCCGGTCAGCGTGTCGGTGCGGCCCAGTTCCTGCACGCGGTGCGCGATCGCCAGGCGCTCGGTCAGGTCGCGAAAGGCATGCACCCGTCCCTGCAGTCGCCCACCCTGCATCAAGGGCCGCGACGCCCGCTCCAGCACGCGGCCCGATGCCAGGTGCAGCCGCTCCAGCGTCGCACTGCGGGCGGGTGCGACACCGTTGGCCGGCCCCGGCGCTGGCGATGCCATCGGTGCCGTCGGTACCACCTGGCCATGCATCCAGGCGGTGACGGCGGCATCGTCACGCTGGGTCAGCAGCGCCGGGGGCAGGTCCCAGAGCTCGGCAAAGCGGCGGTTGAAGTGGCGGATGCGGCCTTGCAGGTCCAGCACCAGGATGCCGTCGCTGGTGGAATCCAGCGTCGCCTGCAACTCGGCCAGCGCGGCGTCACGCCCGACGTCGGCGGCCTGTTCGGCGCTGCGGTCGACCAGCGTGACCAGGGCGAGCGCCGGCTGCCCACCAGCCGCCTCCACCGGCAGGGGCCGGATGCTGCGGCGCACGTGCCGCAGGCGGCCGTCGGGCGTGCCCACCACGGTTTCGGATTGCAGCGCATGCACCTCGCCGGCCGCCGCCGCAGCCCACCACGCGGCGTCCTCGGGCGAGTCCAGCAAGCTCGTTGCGCACCGCCCCGACAACTGCCGCGGCGCGCAGCCGAACAGCGCCGCAGCGCCGCTGTTGGCCTGCACCACGGTGGCGCTGTCCAGATGCACCAGCCAACCGGGGTCGGGCAGTGCTTCCAGCAACGGCAGCCAGGCTGCGGCCTGGGTCGCCGCCGGTGTCGAACGTGCCGCCCGTGCCGCCTGCGCCGCCTGCGCATCCGCAGCGGCTGGCGCGCTGGCGGGCGCAGCGACCGCAGACAGACGCCGCCGCGTCATGCCGCGATCCGCGGACCCGGCATGTGCAGGCGCTCGGCTTCGGCGCGGCAGAGCTCGGGGTCGGCCGCCAGCGGCTCGAAGTAGTAGGCCACCCGCGGCCGCGGGTCCAGATACTGCAGCGCGGCCGCCGGCACCCGCGCCGGTGGCAGGCTGCGGCGAATCCCCAGGCCCTGCTCGCGTTGCAGGTCCAGCACCAGGGCCTCGTGACGCGGCACGCGCGGGTCGTGCACCAGCACCCGCGGCTTCAGCGGGCGCGTGGAATTGACCGCCACCACCAGCGCATGCCGGTCGTCGGTCAGCTGCACCAGCGATCCGGCCGGATAGACGCCGATCATGCGGATGAAGGCCCCCAGCACCGCCGCGTCGAAGCGGTGCCGGCCCTGCGCGTACAGCGTCTGCACGGCCTCGTGCGGGGTCAGGGCGCTGGCCGTCGTGCCGGGATTGCACAGGCTGTCGTAGGTGTCGACGACGGCGACGATGCGGGCCAGCGGCGACATCGCCGCCCCGCCGATGTGCAGCGGAAAGCCACTGCCGTCGGCATGTTCGTGGTGTTGCGCCAGCACCGTCAGCACCTCGGCCGACAGGCCCAGGCGCCGCCCCAGGCCCAGACCCATCGCGACATGTTCGCGCCAGGCGGCGGTCTCGGCCGGGCTGAAGCGGTCGTCGTGGTGGCGCACGCGCTCGGGCAGGTCCAGCTTGCCGATGTCGTGCAGCAATGCGCCGATGCCCAGACTGCACATGGCCGCGTCGTCCAGGCCGAAGCTGCGGCCGACGAGCATCGAGATCACGGTCACGTTCAGCGCGTGCGCGGCCATGCGGTCGTTGCCGGATTCGGGCAGCAGGCGGATGCACATGTCGCCTTCCACCCGCATCTGTTGCAGCAGGTCCTGGGCCAGGGCGGCGGCACCGGCACGGGCCTGCGCCGGGCGCTGGGCCACGGCTTCCAGCGTGCTGCGGCTGGCGTTCAGGGCCTGACCCTGCTGGTGCTGGCAACGCTGCAGCGCAGCGCGCTGGGCCGCCACTGCGGCCGCCTGGGCCGCAGCGCGGGCGGCGGCCAGCACCGGGGCGGGACCGGGGTCGTGCGGGGTGGTGGCCTCGGCGACTTGGGCGTCTGCAGAGGTGACGGTTTGGCTGGCGGTGTCGGTGGCGGCCGCGCCAGACTCGGGCGACGGCAGCGTCGAGCCCTCGTCTGTCGGCTGCTGTGGTGCCGCCAGATCGCTCTTCTCCGGCACCCATCGCACCTGGTGCAGGCCCAGACCACGGATGATGGCGATCTGCTCCGACGAGCCGATGCGAAAGCTCGAACGCGGAAACGGATGCGACAGCCAGCCGCCGTCGAGATGCACGTGCATCCCGACCTGCAATTCATCGATGGCAATGGTGGCGAACATGGGGCGGCATTCCTCGTCAGCGGGCCGGTTGCCGGCATGCTGCACATGCACAGGACCGGCCCTGTCCACGGGGATGTCGGACGCGGCGCGCTGCAACTTGAACCGCCGGTGCCGCTGGGCGGGCGCCGCAAGGCACGGCCGCAGCGATGGCGTGACGGAAGTCGCGCGGGCCGCTCACTGGCCCGTCCCCGGCACGCGCTTGGCCCGCCCTTGTCCACCCGAGTCGACAATCGCCACCCACCCGCCATCCCAGGAGCGCAGCGTGATCCTCGAAGTCGCCGACATCCGCATCCAGCCCGGCCGCCAGGTCGACTTTGCCCAGGCCGTGGTCTTCGGCGTCACCCAGGTCATTGCCAAGGCCCAGGGGTTTCGCAGTTGGAAGCTCAACCACAGCATCGAGAGCCCTGAACGCTTCCTGCTGATGATCCACTGGGACACGCTGGAAGACCACACCGTGGCCTTCCGCGGCGGGCCGCTGTTCGCGCAATGGCGCGCCATCGTCGGCCCCTACTTCGCGGCGCCGCCGGTGGTGGAGCACTTCAATCTGCTGGGCATGTCGGGCGACACGTCGGAATCCCCCGCCTCACCCGCCGCCGCCAACCCCGCCTGAGCCGCGACCCTGCCCCGGTGCCGGCACTGATCGCGCGGCATCATCGGCCCCATGCTGCGCACGATCAAAGACCTCTTCAACACCCTGCTGCCGCCCGTGGGCGCAGCGCCGGGCACTGGGCCGCTGGCCGGCAACGACGCCCACCGGCTGCAGCTGGCCACCGCCGTGCTGCTGGTCGAGGTGATGCGGGCCGACGCCGAGATGGCTGACGACGAGCGCCGTTCGGTGCTGGCCACGCTGCGCCAGCGCTTCGAGCTGGCCGATGACGAGGCCGCGCGCCTGCTGGAGTTGGCCACCACCACCGCCCGCAGCGCCACCGACTTCCACGCCTTCACCTCGGCGCTGAACGAGCAGTTGGACCACGCGCACAAGGTGCAGGTGCTGGAGGCGATGTGGGCCGTGGCCTTCGCCGACGGACACCTGGCGTCGCACGAACAGCACACGCTGTGGCGCGTGGCCGACCTGCTGCATGTGCCGCATGGCGCCTACATCCACGCCAAGCTGCGGGCGCAGGCAGCGGCCGGGCAAGGCGGCGCCTGATCGCCACGGCGGGCCGCGCCCATGCCCGCCAGCCAGCTCTTCATCAGCTACCGGCGCGACGACAGCGCCGGCCATGCGCGTGCCCTGCACGAGGCACTGGCGCGCGAGTTCGGCCACGAGCGGGTGTTCATCGACGTGGACGACATCGCCATCGGGCAACGCTTTGCCGACGTCATCGGCGGCGCCCTGGGCGCGTCGGCCGTGCTGTTGGTGCTGATGGGGCCGCGGTGGGTGGGCCCGCGCGAGCCTGCGGCCGAACGCATCCCGGCGCGCATCCACGACCCCGCCGACTTCGTGCGGCGTGAGGTCGAGGCCGGCCTGGCCCAGGGCCTGCTGGTGGTGCCGCTGCTGCTGGACGGCACGCCGATGCCGGCGGCCGCGAGCCTGCCCGCCAGCCTGCACCCGCTGCTGGAGCGGCAGGCGCTGGACCTGGACATGCGGCGCTTCAGTACCGACCTGGAACGACTGCTGGCGGCACTGCGGCCACACCTGTCCGCGTCGCTGCCGGGGGCGCCAGACCCGCGCAATGGACCTGCAACACCAGCAGAAGCTTCCACGCCCCTTGCGAACGGCCGGCGCGCCTGGGCCTGGGCCTGGGCCTGGGCCGCGGCGGCGTTGGCGCTGGTGGTGGCCGCCGGGGCGACATGGGCGCTGTGGCCCGTCCGCGGCCCCGGCCCCGGCAACGGCATCAGTGATCTGGCCGGCACCTGGGACGCCGAGGTCACCTACCCCTGGCCCAACGCCCGCTACACCGAACGCCTGCGCTTGCAGACGCAGGGCGACAGCCTGGTCGGCAGCGCCAGCTTCCTGCGTGTGGCGCGCGCGATCGAGGACGTGCGGCTGGACGGTGACACACTGCACTTCACCACCCGCAGTGCCAGCGAAGACGGCACCCGCCGCTGGGAGGACAAGCACCGCTACCGCATCCAGCGCCAGGGTGCCGAGGCGCTGGCGGTGCAGATGCAGACCGAAAGCCAGGGTGTCGCGCGGCCGCCGCTGAACTTCGTCGCGCGGCGCGTCACGGCGGCGACGCCGGATTGAGCCTCTATCGCGCAGCGACCCGGCCGTCGGGCCGGCGGCGGCGCAGGCCCAGCCCAGCCAGGCCCAACAAGCCCAACATCCACATCGCCCAGGTTTGCGGCTCCGGCACCGGACTCGGCAGATATTCGGTGCCCGATGCGGCACTCAGGCTGAAGGTGGTGATGGGCTGGTGGTTGGCGTCGAACAAGGACAAGCCGCTCAACCTGGCCGTGCTGAGGAAATTGCTGTCTGCAGTGCCGTAAGCCCAAACCAACAACCCCACCTTGAGGTCCCAAGCCTGCCCCCAGCTGATCGGGAACTCCAGCGACAAAAAGGTGCTGCCGCCGCTGAGGCTGCCGGTGCTGGTCACCCAGCCCGCAGGCGGCGGCCCATTCGAGATCTTGCCGATGCCGCCGCGCCGGACCGAGGCGTTCATCACCTCGTAGACCGGACCGCCTTGGTGCTGCATGTCGAGCACCATGTAGTTCTCGCCGAAGTAGAAGGGCTCGGGCGCCCCCAATGAGGTCAGGCTGCCGTCGACGCTGAACTGGTAGCGCACGAAGCCCGCGCTCAGGTTGACGACCAGCGGGCTGCTGGCCGTGAGGGTGTCGGCAAAGGTCGCCGCCGCAATCGACTGAAACATCGCCACCGATCCGCCCGGCCGACCGCTGCCGATGTTGGCGTGTGCGCTCGCACCCAGACCGGTGTAGTTGGCGATCGACTGCGAGGTGCCGTCGAAAGTGCCGGCGCCGGACTGCGGGCCCAGCGAGACGGGCAGCAGGCTGTAGCTGAGGCCCAGCGGTCCGGTCGCTGCCGTCGACTGGTTGATGGCGCCGGCGTAGCCGCACGGGCCGATGCCTTGCACGGGCATCGCGGTGCCGCTGAAGGTGAAGAAACTGAACACCGGACTCGGTGCAAAGTCGCACCCCCCCGGCACCGTGCCGATGCCAGAGCCGCCGACGGTGGCGGCGTAGGCATTCAGCGACGCGGCCGCCCATGACGGCATCGGCGCCAGTGCCAGCGGGAACAGACTCAGCGCGAGCAGCCCGAGCCGCGAAGCGCGATTGAAAATCGAAGCAGTACGCATGCGATCTTTCGACAAAGCCAGCGGACGTCGCGGGATGCTTGCAGTGTGTTCTCGGCAGAGGGCGAATTCAAGCCGCGCGGGATCGCCCCCTTCGTTCGATGCAGACCTTGGTTACAGCTGCCCTTGCCGGCACTCCCACCCCCCGGATCCGCACGGCCCTAAAGAAACGTCACCGGCGCGCTGCTGCGAAGGATGCCCACTTGAAAAGGCGACAAGGCTTCGCCGCTGATGTCTTTCTCGGCCATCAAATCGCCGGGCCAGCAGGACCATCCCAGGGGGTTCCACCAGGGGTACTTCTTGCACTGCTGTTCTGACTTCTTGATCCAATCATCGACTGCTTCCCAAATCTCTTTCTCGATCCGATCCTGGCAAGTCCTGCAAATGGTCGCCATGTGGCGGGTCCTGTTCGATGGCGTTCGGTTGCCAGCAACCTAATTGCGTTAGGACCAGCCTGTGGTTGCTCTTGTCCTCATGGCAAACGAAACAATTCTGTCAAAGTGCAATCGACCAGAGACAGACCCCGGTCGGAAGGCGATCTCAAAGATCTGCGAGGAGGTTCTCAACACGGCAGCCGGCGCCAGCTGCCAAGCCTCGGAGCTGGGCCCGCAGCGCGCCCAGAATCGAAAGAGCTTGGGCGGTGGCGGCCTGATCAGGCCGCCGGCAGGTCCAGCGTCACCACCGTGCCCTGGCCCGGGGTGCTGGAAACGGCCACGCGGCCGCGGTGCAGTTCGGCAATGCGCTGCACGATCGCCAGGCCCAGGCCCTTGCCTTCGTCGCTGCTGGCCGGGGCCACGCTGATGCGCGCCTGGTAGAGGCGGTCGAAGAGGTACGGCAGTTCGGCCGCGGCGATGCCGGGGCCTTCGTCGGCCACGCTCACATGCACCCTGGTGCCGGGCCCCGCATCCGCGGCCGGCACGCGACGCGCCGCCAGCGTGATGGCACGACCCGCGGGCGTGAACTTGATCGCGTTGTCCAGCAGGTTGGCGACGGCGCGCTCGAACAGTTCGACATCCACCTCTGCCACCGCCGGCATCTCGCCCTCGGCGGCATCCACGGACAACACCACGCCTTGCTGCGCGGCCCGGGCGGCAAAGCGCATGACGATGTCGTCCAGCACCTCGGCCAGGTCCAGGCGCACCGGGCGCAATTTGAACTGCGGCTCGTCCAGCAAGGCCAGGTCGCCCAGCGAGCGCACCATGGCCGCGGCATTGCGCGTGTTGCGCAGGGCCATCGCCACCAGGCGGCGGTCTTCGGCGCGGGCGGTATCTCGGTCGCCATCCGGGTTGGCGTCGCGTGAACGGTCGCCAGCCCAGCGCTGCTCCAGCGTTTCCAGCCCGGCCACGATGGCCGTGAGCGGGCTGCGCAGGTCATGCGACAGGTTGGACACACTCTCGCGGCGGAAGCGGTCCAGGCGCTGGAGTTCGTCCCACTGCGCGCGCAGCGTCACCAGCAGGGCGCGAAAGCCCTGGCGCAGGCGGTCGAATTCGTCGCCGCCCGCCCCCGTGGGCGGCGCAGCCGACATCGCCACGGCGTCGCCCGCGGCCACCGCCGCAAAGCCGTCGCGCCCGGCCACCGCCACCTCGTCGCTGAGCACGCGCAGCGGCCGCGTCACGGTGGTGATGATCCAGGCCGCCAGGCCCGTGGCAAGCACGATCAGCAGCGCCACCGCAGCCAGCGCCGGGCCCGCCAGGCTGCTGCGAAACAACTCCGGTCGCCCTCCCACCAGCCCCTGCTTGCGGCAGACGATGTACAGATAGCCGGCCACCGGGTCGGCGGCACGGGCCTGCGGCCGTCGCAATGCCCGCGCCGCGACCACGGCGTCGGCGTCCATGCGCTCGGGGTCGTCGCCCATCACATACGGTGCCAGGCGGCGCGCGGCGGCGTCGCTGCCCGGCTCGGCCGCAGCCGCGGCCTGCTGCACCGGGGCCAGCTTCACCTTGAAGCCCGGCGGCAGCATGACGCTGCCGGTGTGCGTCAGCACCGTGCCGTCGGCGGCCAGCAGGTAAAGCTGGCTGTCGGGCTCGAACAGCAGCAGGCTGCCGAGGAAGGCGCGGAACCGCTGCGGGTTGCGCTGGTGCTGGTCGTGCAGGTCGTCGTACATGCCGACCACGCGCGCCAGGAAGGCGTCGGCACGGGCGTACGAGGATTCCTGCTCGAAGCGCTGGAAGGTCAGCGCCAGCGTGGCGATCACGCCCGCGGCCGTCAGCAAGCCGGTGAGCAGGATGGTCAGAGCCAGGCGCAGGCGGACCGTCATCACCGCGGCGCGTCGCGCATCTTGTAGCCGGCGCCGCGCACCGTCAGGATGTAGCGCGGCTGCATCGGGTCGGCTTCCAACTTGGCGCGCAGGCGGTTGATGTGCGTCGTCACCGTGTGCTCATAGCCCTCGTGGCTGTAGCCCCAGACGGCGTCGAGGAGTTGCGCGCGCGAGAACACGCGCCCCGGGTGGCTGACGAAGTGCAGCAGCAGCTCGAACTCCAGCGCCGTGAATTCCAGCGCGCGCCCGGCCACGGTGGCCTCGCGCCGCGCCGGCGTGACGCTCAGCGGGCCGTTGTGCAGCACCTGCGCGGCGTCGGCCGCGGGCGCGGCGCGCAGCAGTTCGGCGCGCCGCAGCAGCGCCTTCACGCGCGCCAGCAGTTCGGCCATCGAGAACGGCTTGGTCAGGTAGTCGTCGGCGCCGAGTTCCAGGCCCAGCACGCGGTCGAGCTCGGTGCTCTTGGCCGTCAGCATCAGGATGGGCGTGGCGCGGCCGCGCGCGCGCAGGGCCTTGCACACCTCCAGCCCGTCCAGGCCGGGCATCATCAGATCGAGCACCAGCAGGTCGGACGCGCGCTCCGCCTGGCTGGCCAGCGCCGCCGGCCCGTCGACCACGGCCAGCACCTCGTAGCCGGCGCCACGCAGGTTCATCACGATCAGGTCGCGGATGTCGGTCTGGTCTTCGGCGACGAGGATGTGTCTGGGCATGGCTCAATGGTCTGGCCGTGTCGCCGGGGTCTTACACCGATGTGATCTGGCTGTGATCTTCGGTGAGGGTACTGCGAGGGGGGGCGGCGACAGTGTAGTCACCGCTCCAGGGCGGACACCGCCCAGCCCGCAGACCCCGCCAGGACCGCACGCCATGCCACACGTCATGCCATCCGCCTCCCCAGACATCCCGCGCGCTCAGCCCGGCTGGGCCGACCTGACCCCGCACCGCGCCTACCTGATCGCCTTTGCGCGCCGCCGCCTGCTGGACCCCAGCCTGGCCGACGACCTGGTGCACGACGTCTTCGAGGCCGTGGTCACGGGCCGCGCCCACTTTGGCGGCCGCGCCGCGCTGCGCAGCTGGCTGGTGGCGATCCTGAAACACAAGATCGTCGATCTGGTGCGTGAACGCAGCGGCCACGACAGCCTGGACAGCGGCTGGGCCGACAGCGATGCCGACGGCGCCGCCTGGGAGCCCGAGTGCCCGCAGCCGCGGCCCGAGCACGTGGCCGAACAGCGCCAGCGCCTGCGCCAGACCCTGGGCCGCATCGCCGCGCTGCCCAAGACCTTGCGCCGCGCGGTCGAATTGCGCCTGCTGCACGACCAGAGCACCGAAGCCGTGTGCAGCGCGCTGCAGATCAGCGAGCAGAACCTGTTTGTGCGCCTGCACCGGGCGCGGCACGCGCTGGCGTCCTGACCGACCGCGGTCTTCGTGATGCAAGCGCTGGCTTGCCGATCCCCGGCCCGCACGCCGGCCAGCGCGGCGGGTTTAGTCTCTCGGCCTTGCCCACCCGCGACGAGAGAACCCGCCCATGAAGACCCGTGCAGCCGTGGCCTGGAAGGCCGGAGCGCCACTGACCATCGAGACCGTCGACCTGGACGGCCCGCGCGCAGGCGAGGTGCTGGTCGAGATCAAGGCCACCGGCATCTGCCACACCGACCAGTACACGCTGTCGGGCGCCGACCCCGAGGGCCTGTTTCCGGCCATCCTGGGGCATGAAGGCGCGGGCGTGGTGCTCGACATCGGCGCTGGCGTGACCTCGCTGGCCGTCGGCGACCATGTCATCCCGCTGTACACGCCGGAATGCCGGCAGTGCAAGTTCTGCCTCAGCCGCAAGACCAACCTGTGCCAGAAGATCCGCAGCACCCAGGGCAGGGGGCTGATGCCGGACGGCACCAGCCGCTTCAGCCTGAACGGGCAGCCCATCCTGCACTACATGGGCACCAGCACCTTCGCCAACCACATCGTCGCGCCCGAGATCTCGCTGGCCAAGATCCGCCGGGACGCCCCGTTCGACAAGGTCTGCTACATCGGCTGCGGCGTCACCACGGGGATCGGCGCGGTGCTGTTCACCGCCGGTGTCGAAGCGGGCGCCAACGTGGTCGTGTTCGGTCTGGGCGGCATCGGCCTGAACGTGATCCAGGGCGCAAAGATGGTGGGCGCCGACAAGATCATCGGCGTGGACATCAACCCCGCGCGCGAAGCGATGGCGCGGCAGTTCGGCATGACGCACTTCCTGAACCCCAAGGATGTGGCGGCCGCCGGCGGCAATATCGTCGACGCCATCGTGCAATTGACCGACGGTGGCGCCGACTACAGCTTCGAGTGCATCGGCAATACCACGACGATGCGCCAGGCGCTGGAATGTGCGCACAAGGGCTGGGGCAAGAGCGTGATCATCGGCGTGGCCGCGGCCGGGGCCGAGATCAGCACCCGGCCCTTTCAGCTCGTCACCGGGCGCGTGTGGATGGGCTCGGCCTTCGGCGGCGCACGCGGCCGCACCGATGTGCCGAAGATCGTCGACTGGTACATGGACGGCAAGATCAATATCGACCCGCTGATCACGCACACCCTGAAGCTGGAAGAAATCAACCACGGCTTCGAGTTGATGGAGCGCGGCGAAAGCATCCGCAGCGTGGTCGTGTTCTGAGCGCCAGCATGGACCCCAAAAGTTTGAACAGCACGGTCGAGACGCTGAGCGAACACGCCTCGTTCGGCGGCGTGCAGGGCTTCTATCGCTTCGACAGCGCGGCCATCGGCCTGCCGATGCGCTTCGGCGTCTATCGCCCGCCGCAGGCCATGCGCGCCGACGCGCCGCCGATGCCGGCGCTGATTTATCTGGCCGGACTGACCTGCAACGAAGAGACCTTCGCCATCAAGGCCGGCGCGCAGCGCCTGGCGTCCGAACTGGGCCTGGTGCTGGTGACGCCCGACACGAGCCCGCGTCACACCGGCGTCGAAGGCGCCGATGCGGCCTGGGACTTCGGCACCGCGGCGGGCTTCTACATCGACGCCACGCAGGCGCCCTGGGCGCGTCACTGGCGCATGGAAAGCCACATCACGCAGGACCTGCCGCCGCTGCTGGCGGCGCATTTCGGCGTCGACCTGCAGCGGCTGGGCGTGTGCGGCCATTCGATGGGCGGGCATGGCGCGTTGACACTGGCGCTGAAGCACCCGGCGCTGTTCCGCAGCGTCTCGGCGCTGGCGCCGATGGCCGCGCCGATGCAGTGCCCCTGGGGCATCAAGGCCTTCACGGGCTATCTCGGTGACGACCGTGCCGACCGTGCCGACCGTGCCGAAGTTGCCGAAGTTGCCGACCGTGCCCATTGGACCGCCCACGACGCCACCGCCCTGGTGCAGGCCGGCCGCCGCACCGCGCCGATCCTGATCGACCAGGGCCAGGCTGACCAGTTTCTGGCCGGGCAGCTGCACCCGAATTTGTTTGAAGCCGCCTGCCGCGACGCCGGCCAGGCGCTGACGCTGCGCCGGCATGCGGGCTACGACCACTCGTACTACTTCATCGCCACCTTCATCGACGCACACCTGCGGCACCACGCCACGGCGCTGTGCGCATGAACCGAGCCCCAACCCGAGTGCCATGACAACGACTTTCGATACGAGCGCCACCGCGGTCCACAGCGAAGAAGTCCACCGCAACGAGACCGACCGCGTGCTCGCATTTGCTGGCGCGGCCAGCGAGACGGCCTGCGTCGACTGCCCGCTGCGCGCGCTGCCGCTGTACCTGGCGCACACGCCCGAAGAAGTGACGCTGGTGCAGTCGCTGAAGCAGCGTGAACAGCGCCTGGGCCCGCAGCAGACGCTGATCCACGAAGGCCAGACCGACGCGCCGCTGTACACGCTGCGCGAG
This sequence comes from Burkholderiales bacterium, assembly GCA_038249905.1. GTDB lineage: Bacteria > Pseudomonadota > Gammaproteobacteria > Burkholderiales > Burkholderiaceae_C > Rubrivivax. Next base: position 1,496 of record JBBSCX010000028.1, on the reverse strand, counting down.
GGCTGGGCCTTTCGCTACAAGACGCTCAGCGACGGGCGGCGGCAGATCCTGAGCTTCCTGCTGGCGGGCGACTTCATCGGCGTGCAGCAGAAGATGGGCGACGCCGCTGCGCACGGCGTGGACACGCTGACCGAGGCGCTGTTCTGCGTCTTCCCGCGCGACGCGCTGTGGGAACTGCACCGCCGGTCGCCGACCATGGGCTTCAACATCACGTGGCTGACGGCGCACGAAGAGTCGCTGGTCGACGACACCCTGCTGTCGGTGGGCCGGCGCAGCGCCGAAGAACGCATTGCGATGCTGCTGATCCTGCTGTTCAAGCGCGCCGCCGCATTGCAGGCCAACGCCGGTGCCGGCGGCGTGCCGTTTCCGCTGACGCAGCAGCATGTGGCCGACGGCCTGGGGCTGTCGCTGGTACACACCAACAAGACGCTGCGCAAGCTCGAGAAGCGCGGCCTGCACCACATCCGCGACGGCCGTCTGTACATGCGCGACGTCAAGGCCCTGTCGCGTCTGGCCGACCTGTGGGGCGACGGCCGGCCGCCGCAGCGGCCGCTGGTCTAGGGCGCAGCCGGCGCAGCCACCTCGGCCGCCGCAGCGGTCAGGGGCCGCGAAACCACACTGTGTCTTTTGACTTAGGGTTCGCCCGAGTCGACTTCTACATTGCGTTCGGACGGCCCCTGCCAGGGGCTCGACCCCGGAGGCGACGATGAACCAGACCCACGACACCCCGCAAGTCAACCAGCTGCTGGCCACCCTGCCGCCGGAAGATGGGCATGCGCTGCGGACGGCGCTGGAGCCCGTGCAACTGACCGCCGGCAGCAGTCTGTACGACACCGGCACGGCACTGCGGCATGTGTACTTCCCGACCACGGCCGTGGTCTCGCTGACCGCCACATTGCGCAGCGGCGCCTCGACCGAGGTGGCCGTGGTCGGCCGTGAAGGCATCGTCGGCGTGTGTGCCTTCATGGGACAGGGCCGTTCACTCAGCGGCGCCATCGTGCAGGCAGGCGGCCATGCCTGGCGGCTTTCGGCTGCAACCATCCATCAGGCGGCGCAGCAGTCGCCGGCATTGATGCGAGCGCTGCTGGCTTACACCCAGGCGCTGTTTGCGCACATGGCGCAGACCTCGGCCTGCAGCCGCCACCACAACATCGACCAGCAGTTGTGCCGCTGGCTGCTGCTGCACGGCGACCGCCAGGACGACCCCACGCTGGCCGTGACGCAAGAGCGCATCGCCCAGATGCTGGGTGTTCGGCGCGAGGGTGTGACCGTGGGCGCGCTGCGGCTGCAAGAGGACGGTCTGATCCGCTACGCCCGCGGCCGCATCACGTTGCTGGACCGCAGCGGCCTGGCCGCACGCAGCTGCGAGTGCTACGGCGTCGTGCGCGGTGCCTACGACCGTCTGGGCCATGCCGGCGGCACGGCGCACGCAACGCACGCAACGCACGCAACGCAGTCCCCGCACGACAACCGGCGCACGCAGGGCTCCGGCCCAG
>JBBSCX010000027.1:0-17200 GCA_038249905.1 Burkholderiales bacterium | reverse complement strand
TTCAGCGACAGGACTTGGCCAGCGTCCAGTCGATGACCTGGATGCGCCCGGCCACGATGTCCGCCTTGGCGGCGTCGGCGCGACGCCGCATCTCGGGCGTCAGCAGCGCGGCGTTGTGCTCGTCCACGGCATAGTCCAGCGCGCCTTCCTTCAGCCCCAGCACGGTGACGCCAGGGCGCACGCCATCGAAAGCCTGGGCCACCGCCAGATCGGTGCGCTTGAGCATGCTGGTCAGCACACTTCCGGGGTGCAGATGGTTCTGGTTGCTGTCGACGCCGATGCTCCAGCGGCCGCCGTCCTTGGCCGCCTGCATCACGCCCAGGCCGGTGCTGCCGGCGGCAGCGAAGATGACGTCGGCACCGCCGCTCATCTGCGCCTTGGCCAGTTCGGCGCCGCGGGCCGGGTCGGTCCAGGCCGCGGGCGTGGCGCCTGCGGTGGCCGACAGCACCGTGACCTGCGGCCGCGCGTACTTCGCGCCCTGCTCGTAGCCGCACAGCACCTTGCGCACCAGCGGCACATCCTGCCCGCCGACAAAGCCGATGGTGCCGCTCTTGCTGAACAGCGCCGCCAGCATGCCGACGACAAAGGCGCCCTCGTGTTCGCGGAACAGGAAGCTCTGCACATTGGGCAGGTCGACCACCGCGTCGACCAGCGCAAAGCGCCGCGCCGGAAAGTCGCGCGCCACTTTCTCCAGCGCACTGGCCTGCGGGAAGCCGATGGCGACGATGGGGTCGGCGCCGCGCTCGGCGTAGCGGCGAATGGCCTGTTCACGCTGCGCGGCGTTGCGCACCTCGAATTCGAGATAGGGCTTGCCGGTGCGCTGCTTCCAGGCTTCGGCGCCCTGGTAGGCGGCCTGGTTGAAGCTGCGGTCGAACTTGCCGCCGATCTCGTAGATCACGGCCGGCTGCGCGGCAGCCGCGGCCGCCCACAGCGCGGTGGCAGACAGGGCCACCGCGCGCAGGCAAGGCGCCATCGGTGAGGACATGCGCAACGACATCCGCATCCGCAACGACATCCGCATCCGCAACAGCATCCGCAACACCATCCGCAACGACGTCACCAGCCGCAGCCGCCGCCGCAGACTCAGAACGCCGCCTTGAAGCTGACGCCGATGGTGCGAGGCTCGTTGATGAAGCCCGTCAGGTTGTTGAAGTCGATGCCGCCGACGATGCGGATCTGGTCCGTCAGGTTGCGCACGAACACGGCCGCGTCGTACTTGCCGCTGTTCCAGGTGTAGCCCACACGCACACCGCCTTCGGTCAACGACTTGCCGGTGAACTCGATGCTGTCGTACAGGAAGAAATTGACCTTGCTGCGGTGCACCCAGTCGGTGAACACATACAGGTCGCCGCCGGCCATCGGCTGCGTGTACTTCAGCGTGAAGTTGGCCGTGGTCTTGGGCGCCTGCGGCAGCGAATTGCCGTTGATCAGGGCCCGGCCGCCGGCGGTGCGCGGGTCGGTCACGGTGCAGGCGGCGCACACGGCCACCGCCAGACCCGGGTCTTTCAGTTCGGTGTCGTTGATGCCGATGCCCAGCGTGGCCACCAGTTGATCGGTCAGCAGCGCCTGCACATCCAGCTCGAGACCGCGGCCCGAGGCCTCCTTGGCGTTGAGCAGGACGTTGGCGTTGGCCGCGCCACCCACCGCGGTCAGCTGCAGGTCCTTCACGGTGTAGCTGAAGACGTTGAAGCTGACGCGTGCGCGGCCGCCCATCAGGTCGGCCTTGATGCCGGCCTCGACCGAGGTCGTGTCCTCGGCGCCGGCCACGCTCTTGCCGTTGAAGGCGCTCGCACTCTGGATGCTGCTGCCGCGGAAGCCCGTGGCCACACGCGCATAGACGCTGGTGGCCTTGTCGAGGGCATAGCTGGCGCTGGCGTCCCAGTTCAGCTTCTTGTCCTCGGGGCTGGCGCCCAGGCTGCCGCCGGGGCCTTCGGCCGCCAGCAGGTCGGCCAGCGTGCAACGCACCGGCGGCGGGATGGCGCCGATGGTCGGGCCGATGCAGGGCGCGAAGCCGCTGGCTTGATAGGCCTCGACCGAAAGCGTCTTCTTGTCGATGGTGTAGCGCAGGCCGCCGCGCAGTTTCAACTGCGGGCTGACGGCGTAATTGACGGCACCGAACAGCGCCAGCGCGTCGTTCTTCTGCCGGATGCGCTGGTAGCCGTCCTGCGCGCTGGCGGATGTGCTGTCGAAGCTGAAGCTCTCGACCTTGTAGTCCTCGGCAAACAGGTACACGCCACCCTGCCACGACATCGCCTGGCCGCTGTCGGATTCGACCCGCAACTCCTGCGTGATCTGCCGGTGCGTGGGGATGCCGTCGGCCGTCTCGCTGGCGAACGGGATGAAGCCCGGGCCCGACTGCGGCAGAAAGCTGGCGCCGAAGCCGCCGTCGATGTCGCCGCGGTTGTAGGTGTCCAGGGTTTCGATGCCGGTGATGCTGTGCAGGGCCATGCCAGCGCCCAGGTCCCAGCGCAGACGGGCATTGCCGCCCAGCACCTGCAATTTGCTTTCGTTCTTGCCGTCGATGCTGATTCTCTTCTCGTCGAAACCGGCGACGAAGTTGTTGGTCCCGGGCTGGATGATGTTGGCGCGGAACAGCCGCGCCGAACCGTCCAGATCGCGCGCATGGATGTTGAACAGGCCGCTGAAGGACTTGCTCGGCTGCACCAGCACCTGGGCGCGGAAAGCGCTGTCGCGGTAGCCCTCCAGGTCCTGCGTCAGGCCCGGGGCCCAGCTGTTCTCGACCCAGTCGTCGCGAGTCTGGTTCAGCAGCGAAAAGCGCATCGACACCGTGTCGCTGACCGGCAAGGTCATCGCGCCTTCGAGGTTGACGGTGCGAAAGGTGCCCACGCTCAGGCTGCCGTAGCCCTCGCGCACCTTGCCGGGCTTGACCGACTCGAACTTGACCACCCCGGCGGGCGTGTTGCGGCCGAACAGGCTGCCCTGGGGGCCGCGCAATACCTCGATGCTTTCCAGGTCGAAGGCCGGGAAGCCCTTCAGGATCGGGCTCTCCTGCACGATGTCGTCGTACACCAGGCTCACCGGCTGCGAGGCATTCAGGCGGAAGTCGGTGTTGCCATAGCCGCGGATGTAGAAGCGCGGGAAGGCGCGGCCGAAGGAAGACTCGATGTTCAGGCTGGGCACGCGGCCGGCCAGCACACGCACGTCTTGCCCGCTGGTGGCCAGCACGTCGAGGATCTCGCCTTGCAGCACGCTGGCCGAGACCGGCACCTCGCGGATGTTCTCGACCCGGCGCTCGGCGCTGATGGTGATGGTCTGCAGTTGCCCCGGCGCGGGCGGCGTCACCTGGGCCGATGCACCGGCATGGAGCGCGGCCAGCGTGGCGGCGGCGACAGCGTGGTGCACGAAGGTGGTGGCACGGCAGCCACGGGTGGAGACGGCAGCGCGGAATGTGGGCATGAAAGGCTCTCTTTGTGGGTGTGGACCGGGACCAGGGTGCAAGGCACATGCCACGCTGCGCCGAAGCGGGGCAGCGCGGGACGGGGCGTCAGCGGGGTCGCCACAGTGCGCGCCTGCGGTGGCGATGATGCGTCGGCAGGCAACGCGATTCATGACATCGACCGCGCACCGACACCGGCCTGACGCCAAATTGCAACAATCGCCGTCCTCGATGTCCCTGCCCCTGCCCCCGGCCCCACCGGCCGCATTCACGCCATGCTGACCCCCGAGCAACAACAAACCTGGCAAGACCAGGGCTGCCTCGTCCTGCCCGGCTTCAAGCCCCCGTCGGACTGTCAGGCGGCCTGCGCCCGCGCCCGTGAACTCGTCGATGCCTTCGAGCCCGACGCGCGCAGCGGCACCTTCAGCACCCGCGACCGCAGCAAGGTGGCCGACGCCGCCCTGCTGGCCTCGGCCGAGGCCGTGCACTGCTTCTTCGAGGAAGAAGCGCACGACGCACAGGGCCGGCTAAACGTGCCCAAGGCCCAGGCCATCAACAAGATCGGGCATGCGCTGCACACGCTCGATCCGGTGTTCACACATTTCAGCGGCGGGCCGGCGCTGGCCGCGCTGGCGGCCGAGCTGGGCCTGGCGCAGCCGCGGGTGTGGCAGAGCCAGCTCATCTTCAAGCAGCCGCGCATCGGTGGCGAGGTCGGCTGGCACCAGGACGCCAGCTTCTTCGCCACCACGCCGCAGACGGTGCTGACCTTCTGGTTCGCGCTCGAAGACGCGACGCTGGACAACGGCTGCCTGTGGGTGGCCGATGGCCTGCCCGCAGGCGGGCGCCAGACGCCGCTGCGCGAGCAGTACCTGTGCGAAGGCCGCGACCCGGCACGCCTGCACGACCCCGCCGGCGGCCGGCTGCGCATGCAGGCCCTGGACGCCACGCCCTGGCCCCCGACGGGGCAGGCACGGCCGCTGGAAGTGCCCGCGGGCAGCCTGATCGTCTTTCACGGCCTGCTGCCCCACTGCAGCGCCGCCAACCGCAGCGCCAACAGCCGCCTGGCCTACACGCTGCACGCCACCGATGCCGCAGCCGTCTATTCGCCGCTGAACTGGCTGCAGCGCAGCCCGGACCGGCCCGCGCGCGGTTTTCTGTGAATTGCGTGGCGGACGGGGCTGGTGCCGTGCCAAGCCGCACAGACCCGAACAGGGCTGACCGGCGCGCGTCGCGGCGACACGGCCCGAATGGCGTATCTTCCGCGGTTCGCTGCGGCCTTTGTGCCCGGCTCTGCTGACCCGGCTGCGCGCTGCCTCCGACCCCATGTCCTCCGTACTGCCCACCCCTGCGACGTCGCCGTCGCGCCCGCACATCCGCCTGACCAGCCACCCCGGCCAGGGCCCGGCGGGCGCGCCGCCGCTGCGCTGGGGCGACCCCGACCCGCTGGCGCGCGGCCCCGTCGTCGGCACCACGGCCAACCGCAGCCAGCGCAACGTGGTGGGCACCCACAGCGGCAGCTATGGCGTCTACCGCGCGCTGGCCGTGGCCGCGGGCAATCTGACACGCGGGCACCGCGCCGACCTGACCAACACCGCGCCCACCGACCTCATCGGCCCCTATCCGGCCTGGGGCGACGCCAAGAAGATGGTGTCCATCGACCCCTGGGGCGCCAGCGTGCAGAGCGTGTATGCCGAGCACCTGGCCCAGGGCTACGACATCCGCCCGACGATTGCCGTCACCAAGGCCCATATCCACCTGCCCGAGATCAAGCAGGCCATCGCCTTTCAGCGCCTGGCGATCGACGGCAAGATCCTGCTGGATGACGCCAGCGCCACCGTCACCAAGATCGCGGTCGAACCCGTCTGGTGGCTGCCCGGCGTGGCCGAGCGCTTCAAGGTCAGCGAGGCCGAACTGCGCCGCGCGCTGTTCGAGGAAACCGGCGGCATGTACCCGGAGCTGGTGACGCGCAGCGACATCGAGGTCTTCCTGCCACCCATCGGCGGGCAGACGCTGTACGTCTTCGGCGACGTGCGCGCGTTGGCCGACCCGAGCATCACGCTGACGGCGCGGGTGCACGACGAATGCAACGGCAGCGACGTCTTCGGCAGCGACATCTGTACCTGCCGCCCATACCTGACCCACGCCATCGAAGAATGCATCGCCGGGGCGCAGGCCGTGGACGCGGGCGGCCGCGGCGGCGTGGGCCTGATCGCCTACAGCCGCAAGGAAGGCCGCGCGCTGGGCGAGGTGACGAAGTTTTTGGTCTACAACGCGCGCAAGCGCCAGGAAGGCGGCGACCGCGCCGACAAGTACTTCCTGCGCACCGAATGTGTGGCCGGGGTGCAGGACATGCGCTTTCAGGAATTGATGCCCGACGTGCTGCACTGGCTGGGCATCCAGAAGATCCACCGATTGGTGAGCATGAGCAATGACAAATACGACGCCATCACTGGCAGCGGCATCGAAGTGGGTGAACGCGTGAAGATTCCCGACGCGCTGATTCCGGCCGATGCCAAGGTGGAGATGGAAGCCAAGGTGGCGGCCGGCTACTTCACCGACGGCCTGGTGCCGACCGAGGCCGACCTGGCCCGGGTGCAGGGGCGCGGCCTTGAGTGAGACCACCCGCCCCTATCGCGACGAGGCCCCTTCGGCCCACCCGCTGGCACGCCTGCGCGAGCCGGGCACCGTGCGCGCGCGATGCCAAAGCATCATGCAGTCGGTGCTGGACGGCGTCTCGCCGCACTTCCGGCTGGAGCTGTCGCGGCTCGACGTCGCCGCCGACCGCGTGGCGGCGTTGACGCTGCGCCGCTTTCCGGACCTGAACATCCCGTACCACAGCCGCTGGCGCCATTTCGAGGCCGGCGGCATCGATCGCAAGGCCGAGATGGATGCGCGCCTGGCAGGCCGCGACGTGGCCGAGATTGCCCGTGCGCGGATCGACCTGACGGTGGTCAGCGTGCTGCTGGACGCTGGCGCCGGGCCGCAGTGGCGCTACCTGGAAGGCGAGGCCATCGACCGCATGGCCCTGCCGCTGCAACAGCGCGACGGCGACGAACTGCTGGCGCTGCTGGACCGGGTGGCCGGCAGCAAGACGGGCGACACGGGCGCGGGCGCCGCCGCTGCCGTGACGGCTGAAAAAGCGGCCGAAGCAGAGACCGGGACATCGGCCGAATCAGCGCCCGACAGCGCGGCCGCCAGCGCAACCGACGAAGCGCCCGATGCAAAGGCAGCGACGCCAGCCCCGGCGGCGCCTGAAGCGGCAGATGCTGCGGCAACGCCCGCGAGCGACAGCCGCAGCTGGAGCCGTTCCGAGGGCCTGGGGGTGGCCAGCTTCCGCGCCTTCATGGCCGGGGCCTTTTCGACCACCCGCGGCGAGCCGCTGCGCGCCGACGCCACGGCGCTGAAGGCGGTGGACGCACCGGCGCTGCGGGCCATGTTCCAGGCCAATCCGACCAATCCGCTGCAGGGCCTGGAAGGCCGCGCCGGGCTGATTTCGCGCCTGGGCGAGGCGGTGGCCGCCGAGGCCGCGCGCACCGGCCTGCCCGCCCGCCCCGGCCTGCTGTACGACCTGTTGACCGACAGCGGCCGCCGCACCGAGGTGACGGCCACCGAAGTGCTGTCGCAGGTACTGCGCATCTTCGCCCCCATCTGGCGCAGCGGCAGCAACGTGCAGGGCCTGACAGGCGGGGACGTCTGGCCGCACCACTGGGCCGGCGCGCGCACCGGCTCGGCGGTGCCCGACGCCACCACCACCGGCTGGGTGCCGTTTCACAAGCTGAGCCAGTGGCTGGTGTATTCGCTGATCGAGCCGTTGCAATGGGCCGGCGTCAAGGTCACCGGTCTGGACGCGCTGACGGGCCTGCCCGAGTACCGCAACGGCGGTCTGTTGCTGGACTGCGGCGTGATCGTGCCGCGGCGTCCGGCCGACCTGGGCCGCAGCTGGAAAACGGGCGACGAGTTCATCGTCGAATGGCGCGCCCTGACCGTCGTGCTGCTGGACCAGTTGGCCGACCGGGTGCGCGCCCGCCTGGGCCGCAGTGCCGAAGAACTGCCGCTGGCCTGCATCCTGGAAGGCGGCACCTGGGCCGCAGGGCGCGAGATCGCCGCCGAGTTGCGCCCCGGCGGGCCGCCGCCGCTGCGCATCGACAGCGACGGCACGGTGTTCTGAGCACCGCGCGGCCCGGCCCGGCACCGCACAGCGGGTTCCCGCAAGGCCCAGACGCATGGACCAGGCCCGCGCGCCCTTCGGCCGGCTGCTGCGGGGCTGGCGCCTGCAGCGCGGGCGGTCGCAGCTGGCGCTGGCGCTGCAGGCCGAGGTCTCGGCCCGCCATCTGAGCTGGTTGGAGACCGGCAAGGCGCAACCCAGCCGCGCCATGGTGCTGCGCCTGGCCGAGCGCCTGGACGTGCCGCTGCGCGATCGCAATGCCTTGCTGGTAGCAGCCGGCTTTGCACCGATGTACCGCGAGAGCGCCTTGTCCGACCCCGCCCTGGCAACGGCCCGCGCCGCGCTGCAGCGCCTGCTGGACGCGCACGAACCCTGGCCGGCACTGGCCGTGGACCGCCACTGGACGCTGGTGGCGCACAACCGCATGGTGCCGCTGCTGATGGCCGCGGCCGATGCCGCGCTGCGCACGCCGCCCGTCAATGTGCTGCGCCTGAGCCTGCACCCGCAGGGCCTGGCGCCGATGGTGGCCAATCTGCCGGCCTGGCGCGCCCATGTGCTGGCGCGGCTGCAGCGACAGCAAGCCGCCACCGGCGACGCGACGCTGGCGGCACTGCTGGCAGAACTGCGCGCCTTGCCTTTGCCGATGGCGTCGCATACCGCCGATCCGGTGATCGATACCGTGCCCGCTGTGGCCGATGTGGCCGATGTGGCCGCTGTTCCCGCTGCCTCCGATGTGGCCGTGCCGCTGACCCTGCACAGCCCGCTGGGCCGGCTGGACTTCATCACCACCATCACGGTCTTCGGCGCGCCGCACGACGTGACGATGTCCGAGCTGGCGGTCGAAACCCTGCTGCCGGCCGACGAGGCCACGGCGCAGGCGCTGCGCCGGCTGCATGCCACACTGAACTGACTCGCAGACGAACGCGGCGGCGGGCGCGCGATGCGGCGGCGCGACCGCCGGCGGCGCCTGCTCAGGCCTTGAACGGATTCGCGGTCGCGAACCACAGGCCGATGCCGGTGGCGATGATGAAGGCGCCGTCCAGCACCCCGACCAGCAGGAAGACCTTGGTCTGCAGCGGCTCCATCATCTCGGGCTGGCGGGCGCTGGCTTCCAGGTACTTGCTGGCCAACAGGCCCACGCCCAGGCACGAGCCGATGGCACCCAGGCCGATCATGTGGCCGACGGCCAGGGGGACGAGGTCGATGCTGCTCATGCGGTGCTTCCTTTCAGTCGCTGTCTCAGTCGCTGTCTCAGTCGCTGTTTCAGTTGGTATCGATGTGGCACCATGCTTGCAAGCCTCGGGGCTGGCGTCGATGACCTTGCAGGTCATCGGCACGCGGCCCCTCGAACCTCGCCTTCGCTCACCCTCCCACCCCCGCCATGACCGCCACCGTCCACGTCATCGACCATCCGCTGGTGCAGCACAAGCTGACGCTGATGCGGCAGAAGGACCGCAGCACCAGCAGCTTTCGCCGCCTGCTGCACGAGATCAGCATGCTGATGGCCTACGAGGTCACGCGCGACATGCCGACGCAGCTGATCGAGATCGAGACGCCGCTGGAGACCATGCAGTCGCCCGTCATCGACGGCAAGAAGACGGTGTTCGTCGTCATCATGCGTGCCGGCAGCGGCTTTCTCGACGGCATGCTGGAAGTGGTGCCGGGCGCGCGCGTGGGCCACGTCGGCCTGTACCGCGACCCGAAGACGCTGGGTGCGGTGGAGTACTACTTCAAGATGCCGCACGACATGCACGAACGCGACGCGGTCGTGCTCGACCCCATGCTGGCCACCGGCAACAGCGCCGTGGCCGCAGTCGAAAGGCTGAAGGAGACGCGGCCCAGATCGATCCGCTTCGTCAGCCTGGTGTCGGCACCGGAAGGCATCGCGCACATGCAGCGCCACCACCCCGACGTGCCCATCTTCACCGCGGCCATCGACCGCCAGCTCGACGACCACGGCTACATCGTGCCGGGGCTGGGTGACGCCGGCGACCGGCTGTTCGGCACGAAGTAGCCTGCCCTCGATCGGTCGGCGGCCGGTCCGCGATCGGTCCGCGGCCAAGATCTGCAGCCGATCTGCAGAGCGGGCGCCGCATGACGACCGGCCTCAGCGCCGGTACGGGTCGGCAAACCCCAGCGCCAGCAGCAGCGCGCTTTCACGCGCCTCCATCGCGCGCGCCTGGGCAGCCGTCTGGTGGTCGAAGCCCTGGGCGTGCAGCGTGCCGTGCACCAGCAGGTGGGCGTAATGCGCCTGCAGCGCAAGGCCCTGCTCGCGCGCCTCGCGCTCGACCACGGGCGCGCACAGCACCAGGTCGGCCATCACCACCGGCTCGTGCTGGTAGTCGAAGGTGAGCACGTTGGTGGCATGGTCCTGGCCACGGTACTCGGTGTTCAGCGCCAGGCCTTCTTCGGCGTCGACGATGCGCACTGCGATCTGTGCAGGGTGCAGAAGCGCCGCACGCATCCAGCGCTGCACGCGGTGCCGCGGCAGTTCGGCGCGGTGGCGCGGGTCGGCGAATTGCAGCGACAGCTGCAACGGCGGCTTTGTTGACGCTGTCGTCGGCGCTGTCTTCGGCGCCGTCTTCGGCGCTGTCTTCGGCGCTGTCGTCTGCGCCGTCTTCGGCGATTTCGTCGGCGAAGGGCTCGTCAAGGTCGCGGGCGAACGCGCGGCGTCGGGGGTGTGGCGGGAAAGGGTCACGGTGACGGGGGGTTCGTCGCGAAGGACGGCTGGAGCGGCACCCGGCCGCCAGCGTGCCATGCGACACGACCGGGATTGTGCCGCGAGCCAGCCCCGCCAACGGCGGCCACACAATGCGCGCGCCATGCCCTGCCCCCGCCCTCATCCCGCCCCGCCACAGCCCACAGGCCCCTCACCGCGGTCGCCGCGGTCACCGCTGTCACCGCTGTCACCGCCGTCACCGCTGTCGCTGCGGACACCGCTGTCGGCGCTGGTACTGCGGTGCGTGGTGCGCCGCGCCGCCGCTGCGCTCGGCTGCGCCTGGACCTTGGCGCTGCTGCCCGGCCTGTGCGCCGTCGCGCAGGCCCAGCACGACAGCACGCCGGCGGGGCCTGCCGTCGCTGCCGTCGCTGCCGTGGCCGCCGTGACCGCCCCGACCGCCCCGACGGCGATCGTGCGCGGGGCGCTGGTCGCCCCGGGCGACGGCCCGGCTTTCCCCAACGACGGCAGCGCCCAACCCGTTGCCCTGCCCGACGACTGGGCCGTCACGCGCCCGGGCTTCGGCGGCACGTTGTGGTACCGCATCGACTTCAACGCCACCGGTCGCATCGCCCGCGGCGACCTGCTGGCGCTGTACATCGCACGTGCCTGCACCAACCTGGAAGTGCACCTGAACGGCCAGCTGGTGCTGCGCGGCGGCGACATGGAAACGCGCCTGACGCAGAACTGCAACCACCCCCAGCTGGCCCCCTGCCCACCGCGCTGATCCAGCCCGGGCCCAACGTCATCGACATTCGCGTCGCCGGCTTCCCGCTCAACCAGGTGGGATCGCGCCTGCGCGGCGGCGGCTTGTCGGCGCTGGAGGTGGGGCCGCAGTCGCTGCTGGCGGCCAAGCACGCACAGCAGACGGTGCTGAACGTGGCCGTGCCGCAGGCCCTGTCGGCCACGCTGGCGCTGATGGGCGGCTTCATGTTCGTGCTGGGCTTCATCAACCGGCGCGAAAGCCATCTGGCTTACTTCGGCGCGCTGTCGATGGGCTGGGCCATCGTCGATGCACGACTGTGGCTGCGCGAGCTTCCCTTCAGCCACGCGCAGGCCGAGTTCCTTTTGTGCTCGCTGCTGGGCTTCATCGCCTGGGCGGCGGTGCAGTTCCTGCTGCGCTATGCGCAGATGCGGATGCGCTGGCTGGACATCGCGCTGCCGCTGCAGGCCGTACTGCTGCCGCTGTCGCTGGTGCTGGCGGGGCCGGCGCAGCTGTACCCGGTGGCCAGCTTCTGGTACATGCTGCTGGCCTTGCAGGTGCTGGCCGCAGGGGCCATGCACCTGCACCATCAGTGGACGACGTCTGCGTCCGCCGCCTCGCGCTGGCCGATGGCGCTGCTGCTGGGCGCGGTGGCGGTGGCTGGCGTGATCGAGTTTCTGGCGCAATGGAGCGGACAGCGCCCACTGGCCGCGCACATCGCGCAGCTGGTGGTGCCGGTGATGGTGGTATTGCTGGGGCTGCGCCTGGTGCAGCAGCACGGACGCGCACTGCAGTCGTCCGAGGACAGCCGCGTGCAGCTGCAGCACCGGGTGCGCGAAGCCACGGCCGAGATCGAAAGCAACTATCGCCAGATGTCGGAGCTGAAGGTCGAGCAGGTGACCGAACGCGAACGCAAGCGCATTGCCGCCGACCTGCACGACGACCTGGGCGCCAAATTGCTGACCATCGTGCATACCAGCGAAAGTGAACGCATCAGCACGCTGGCGCGCGAGGCACTGGAAGAAATGCGGCTGTCGGTGCGCGGCCTGACCGGCAAGCCCGTGCGCCTGGCCGATGCGCTGGGCGACTGGCGCGCCGAAGTCGTGTCGCGCCTGGCGCAGGCCGGCATCGAAGGCGAGTGGGACGCGCCCGAGGACCTGCCGCAGACGCTGAGCGCGCGCGCCTATGTGCAGACCACGCGCATCCTGCGCGAGGCCACCAGCAACATCATCAAGCACAGCGGCGCCACCCACTGCAGCATGCGCTGCACGATTGCCGACGGCGACTTCCAGTTTGTGGTGCAGGACAACGGGGACGGTATATCGCCCGAGCTCGACGGCCGCCTCGATCGCGGCCATGGCATGGCCAGCATGAAGCACCGCGCCAAGCAATTGCAGGGTCAGTGCCTGGTGGAAAGCGGCCCGGGCTATGGAACCGTGATCCGGCTCACGCTTCCGCTCGATCGTGCGACCGAAGCCGTGTGATGTGCAGCCTGGCGGCCGATAACATCAGATCGATGTCGCACCCGGCCCGCCCATGAAGACCATCCTGCTGCTGGAAGACCTGCCCGAGATCCGGGCCTGGCTGCGCAAATTGGTGCTGCAGGTGTTTCCTGGCTCGCACATCTCCGAGAGCGCACGGGTGCAGGACGCGATCGAACTCGCTGCCGCGGTGAAGTTCGACCTCGCACTGGTCGACCTGGGCTTGCCCGATGGCAGCGGTGTGGCCGTGGTCACCAAGCTGCGCGACGTGCAGCCCGACACGCAGAGCGTGGTCGTCACCATCCACGACGACGACGAACACCTGTTCCCTGCACTGCAGGCCGGCGCCTTCGGCTACATCCTGAAGGAGCAGCCGCGCGAACTGATCACCGAGCAATTGCAGCGCATCAGCCAGGGCGAACCCCCGCTGTCACCCAGCATCGCGCGCCGCGTGATGGCCTACTTCACGGCCAAGTCCAAGCCGCAGGCCGTGCTGGCCAATGCCCTGCCCAACGTCAGCCTGACCGACCGCGAGAGCGAAGTGCTGCTGCGCGTGGCCAAGGGCTACACCCTGCCCGAAATCGGCGTGCAGCTGGGCCTGAGCCGGCACACGATTGCCGACTACGTCAAGCAGATCTACCGCAAGCTGAACGTGAGCTCGCGGGCCGAGGCGGCGCTGGAAGCGCAGCGCCTCGGTTTGTTCCGCTGAGCTCGTCCGGCTGAGCTTGTTCCGCTGACCACCCCCACCCGGGGCCGGGCGGCGCGCGACGCGGTTACATTGCGGGCCTCAAACGCCACTGCCGGCGCGGCGCGGCGCGGCCCGAGAAGTGTTCGGGCGGATGTGGGGCTCAAGCAAGGGACGCGCAAATGATCGGCATCGCCGATGTGATCGGGCTCATCGGCGGCGCGCTGATGGTGGCCAGTTATCTGATGCGCAGCATGCTGCCGCTGCGGGTGGTGGCGGTGGTGGCCTGTGTCTTCCTGGTCGCCTACGGCGCGCTGAAGGCGGCCATCCCGACGCTGGCGCTTTACGCAGTGATGCTCGTCATCAATGCGCGCAAGGCGCTGGCGGTGAAGAAATTGGTCAAGGACATCGAGACCGCGCGGTCCGACACCCCGGTGGCGCAATGGCTGCTGCCGCACATGAAGCGGCGCGAGGTCAAGGCCGGCACACGGCTGTGGCAAAAGGGCGATATCGCCACCGAGATGCTGTACCTGCACCAGGGCCAGTTGCGGCTGGAAGAGCACCAGGAACTGCTGGGCCCGGGCGCCATCGTCGGCGAGATCGGACTGTTCTCGCCCGACGCGCGGCGCACGCTGAGCCTGCGCTGCGACACCGACTGCGTGCTTTTCAGCCTCTCGGCCGAAGGCGTGGCCGCGCTGTACTACACCCATCCGCAGCTCGGTTTTCACGTCATGAAGCTGGTCGTGGCGCGGCTGCGCCACGACGCCAACCTGGCCCAGCAGCGCCGTGACGAGGCCCCGGCCCCGGCCCCGGCACCGGCCCCGGTCCCGGTCCCGGTCTCGGCTCCAGAACTGGCCTCGCCTTCCCCCTGAGACACATCATGAACTCTGCACATGCCGACCTGGCCCGTCACCGCACGCACCGCGCACAGCGCCCTCGCCACATCAGCCCCAGCCTGGCGACGACCGTGGCCGCGGTGCTGTGTGCCGCGGGTCTGGTGGCAACAAACGCTGCGGCGCAGACCACACGTTCGGCGTCGGGCGCCAGCATCGCCGTGGCCGTGGGCCCGGAGGGCCTGCAGGTCAGCAGCGGAGACTTTCGCATCGACGCCAGCAGGGGCAGCTGGGCCTTTCAACTGACGACGCCGGGTTTCCGTTTCTACAACAGCGGCGTGGCGGTAGACGGTGGCGCCTTCCAGTGCACGATCGCCAACAACGAAGCCACTGCGGTGCGTTGCAACCGGGTGGTCGGGGCCAGCGGGCAGCCGTACGCCTACACGTTGCTGCTGCTGGACGTGCGCGGCGGCGGGCAGGATCCGGTCGACAGCCCGAACGCCTGGATCCAGAACCGTTAGCAGGCAGCACCAATACGGTCCGGGTTCAGGCCCGGCCGCGACCCCTGCAGCCGACGCTCACACCGTGATCACGCCGTGGTCACGCGGTCTGAACGCAGTGCCACCAAGCGGCGCTGGGTGTCGGCCAGGGCCTGACCCAGCTCGCTGTCGGGCCCAGCGCCACCGGCCTGGGCCAGCAGCATGGCTTCGTCCATCGCCGCGGCACAGGCCGCCATGTCGCCGGCCGCCGCCTCGGCCTCGGCCAGGGCACACAGCAACTGGCCCAGGCCCAGGCGGTCGTCACTGGCCCGCAGCAGCGTCTGCCCCTGGGCCAGCGTGGCACGCGCGGCCACCGCGTCGCCGCGTCGTGCCTGCAGGCGCCCGATGTGGCCCAGAAACTGACCCTGCGAACGTGCGTCTCCCACTTGCTGCGCCACCTGCAGCGCACGCCGGAAGTGGGCCTCGGCCGGTGCCGCATGGCCCTGCGCCTCGCTGACCAGGCCGGCATTGCAGCCCACGATCGCCTGCAGCCGCACATGCCCCAGGTCGGTGGCCACGGCCAGCGCCTGGGCGCAGGCGGCCTCGGCCTGTGGCAGCCGGCCCTGGATCAGTTCCATCATGCCCAGGTTGCACAGCTGATTGCCTTCACGCTGGCGGTCGCCCAGCGCACGGGCCGCCGCCAGGGCCGCTTCACAGTGCCCGCGGGCGATGTCCATCTGCCCCTGGCTGGCGTGCAGGTTGCCCAGGTTGCCGCGCAACCCGCCCTGCCACCGGCGGTCGCCCAGGGCCTGCGCGCGGGCCAGCGCGGCTTCGTAGTGGCCGCGCGCCTCGTCCAGCAGGCCGCGCTCGAACGCGACCGTGCCCAGGGCGTTCAGCGCGCCGATCTCGGCCCGCGGCTCGTCCGCCTGCCGCGCCAGGACCAACGCGTCGCGCAACGAGGCCGTGGCGGCTTCGGCGTCGCCGCGGCTCCAGTGCAGGTTGCCCAGGGTCACGCCGGCCTCGGCGGCGCAGCGTGCGGCTTGGCATTGCAGCGCGGTGGCCAGGGCCTGCGTGCACAGCGGCAGCGCGGCGTCGCGCTCGCCGATGGCGTCCAGCGCCGCGGCCAGCACGGCGCCCACACGCGCCGCCTCGGCGCCCTGCAGGCCCGGCATGGCGGCCGCCCTGCGCGCCAGATCGACGGCGGCGCTGAAGGGCCCCTGCAATTGCAGCGCCGCCCAGGCCCCTTCCAGCGCGCCGGCGGCAATGCCGGGCTGGTTGGCGACGACGGCGCGACGGCATGCCGCTGCCAGATCGTCGAGATCGGCCGCGCCGTCCTCGATCACCCGCTGTGGCCCCAGTGCCGCATACCAGGCGCCATGGCGCCGCGCCGTTGCCGCCGCGCATTCGGGCCCGCTGCCGGACATGCGGCCGGGCATGCGGCCGGGCGTGGTCAGATGTTCGGCGGCATAGGCGCGCACGCTGCCCAGCAGCTCGAAGCGGCCCTCGCCGTCGGCCACGCCCAGCCGGCGGTGGGCGGCCGCCGCCCCGGGGTGGCCGAGGGTGGCCACGCGCAAAAAACTCTTGTCCACCAGCGACTGCAGCAGGTCGACGGTCCAGGGCAGCGACGCATCGGCCCCGTCGGCGTCGCTGTCCAGCACGCCCAGATCGACCACTGCCTCGGCGGCCTCGATCGTGAAGCGGCCCTCGAACACCGAAATCTGCGCCAGCGCCCCTTTCTCGGCAGCGCCCAGCAAGTCCCAGGACCAGTCGAAGGTGGCCCGCAAGGTGGCCTGGCGGTCCTGCCGTCCGCCACTGCTGGCCAGCAGACGGAAGCGTTCGCTCATGCGCGCCAGCAGCGCGCGCGGCGTCATCACGCGCACCCGCGCCGCCGCCAGTTCGATGGCCAGCGGCAGCCCGTCGAGCAGGGCAACCAACTGGGTGATGGCGGCGCCATCCTCAGCCGCGGGCTCGACGCCGGCACGGGCCGCGGCGGCGCGGCGCATGAACAGCGCCTGCGCCTCGTCATCCGGCAGCGGCGCCAGCGCCAGCGTGACCTCGCCCGGCAGGCCCAGCACCTCGCGCGTGGTGACGAGAAATCTGGCCTGCGGCGCGCGGTCCAGCCATGCGCCCAGCGTGGCCGGTGCGTGGCGCGCCACCTGCTCGAAGTTGTCCAGCACCAGCAGGCAGTCGCCGCGCCCGGCGATGGCATGACCCAGGCGCTGCACTGCATCGTCGCCATCCAATGTGATGCCCAGACCCGCGGCCACGGCATGCACGATGCCGTCAGGCCCGCGGGCGGCGGCCAGGTCGCAGAACCAGACGCTGCCGGCAAAGTCGCCCAGGTGCGACCAGCCGAAATGTTGCGCCAGACGCGTCTTGCCGCCGCCGCCGATGCCCAGCAGCGAGACCAGGCGCGCACCGCGCGCAAACAGCCGCGACAGCGATTGCAGTTCATGTCCACGGCCGACGAAGGCATCGCGTTCGGCCGGCAGGCTGTGGCGCTGTTCGCGCAGCGGCAGCCAGTGGTCGCCCTGGCGCACGACGCGCCACAGTTTGTCGGAATCGGGCGGGGCGCTGAAGGGCGCGCCGGCCGCGCCCACCTCGAACAGCTCCAGCGGCTCGGGCAGGCCCTTGGCGCGCCAGTGGCCGTGCGCCATCACGCGCGGCGCGGCTGCGCCCGCCGCCAGCAGCGCAGGCTGCATGGCATCCAGTGCCGGGCGCGTCAACAACGTCTGCCCGAC
>JBBSCX010000026.1:0-17235 GCA_038249905.1 Burkholderiales bacterium | reverse complement strand
CTGGGCCGCTCGCTGTACACGCTGTTCCAGGTGATGACGCTGGAGAGCTGGAGCATGGGCATCTCGCGCCCCGTGATGGAAGTCTTCCCCTACGCCTGGGTCTTCTTCATTCCCTTCATCCTCATCGCCACCTTCACCATGCTCAACCTGTTCATCGGAGTCATCGTCAGCGCGATGCAAAGTTTCAGCGACGACGACAAGGCCCATTCCGCATCCGCGCTCGCACCCGCATCCGCATCCGCACCCGCATCCGCATCCGCACCCGCACCCGACGCGGTTTCTGAGGGGACCGCCCAACTGCACACCGAGTTGCGCGCGCTGCGCAGCGAGATGGCCGAGCTGCGTGAACTGCTGCGCAGCAGCCCGCGCCGCGGAGATGCCGCATGCTGATGCAGATACTGCTGTTCGTGGGGGGTCTGGTCGGGCTGATCGCGGGGGCCGAACTGCTGGTGCGCGGGGCCTCGAAACTGGCGCTGAGTTTCGGCATCTCGCCCCTGGTGGTGGGGCTGACGGTGGTGGCTTTCGGCACCAGCGCGCCCGAGATGGCGGTGTCTACCGGGGCGGTGCTCAATGGCCAGGTCGACCTGGCACTGGGCAACGTCATCGGCAGCAACATCTTCAACGTGCTCTTCATCCTGGGGATCAGCGCGCTGATCACGCCACTGGTAGTGAACGTGCAGTTGATCCGCCAGGAGGTGCCGATCTTGATCGGCGCCAGCCTGCTGCTGGCGGTGCTGGCACTGGACAGCCGCATCAGCGTCAGCGACGCCGCGCTGCTGTTCGCCCTGGTCATCGCCTACACCGTGTTCCTGGTGCGCCAGTCGCGCGCCGAGACACAGGCGGCGCGCGACGAATACGCGGCCGAGCTCCAGCCCGCCCAGCCGGGCAGCTGGGACAGCCACTGGGGCGCACAACTGGGCCTGATCGTCGGCGGCCTGGTGCTGCTGGTGGGCGGCTCGGAGGCGCTGGTCAGTGCCGCCGTCAGCTTCGCGCGGGCCCTGGGCATCAGCGAACTGGTGATCGGTCTGACCATCATCGCCGCCGGCACCTCGATGCCCGAAGTGGCGGCCTCGGTGACGGCCGCGCTGAAGGGCGAGCGCGACATCGCCGTGGGCAATGTGGTGGGCAGTTGCGTCTTCAACGTGCTGGGCTGCGTCGGCGTGGCCGGGCTGGCCGCGGCCATCAGTGGCGCCGGTGGCGGCGCCCTGGTGGTGCCGGCCGCGGCGCTGAATTTCGACCTGTGGGTGATGCTGGCCGTGGCCCTGGCCTGTCTGCCGGTGTTCATGACCGGGCGCGAGATCGCGCGCTGGGAGGGCGCCGTGTTCCTGGGCTACTACGTGGCCTATGTCGCCTACCTGATCCTGGCCGCACAGGACCACGCCGCGCTGGGCGCCTACAACCAGGTGATGCTGACCTTCGTGCTGCCGCTGACTCTCGTGACGCTGGTGGTCGCGACACTGCCGCGCAAGGCCGTCTGACGGCCGACCCGGGGTCTGCGCTGCTGCGGCGTGGCGCGGTCAGGGCGGGTCGATGAGCCCTGGGCCGAGCGGCTTCGCGCCAGCACTGTCGCCGGTCAGGGCCAGGGCGCTGTCGTCCTTCAGCGCCACGCCCGAAAGGCGCCGGCGCAGTGACTCGCGCACCAGCCAGGCCAGGCGCGCCGCGGCCAGTGGCGGGGCCAGGCCGTCAGGGCGGATGTTGCTGACGCAGTTGCGCTCGGCGTCGCTGCGACCGATGTGGGGGCCGAAGGTCAGGTAGGCGCCCAGGCTGTCGGGCGCGCTCAGCCCCGGCCGCTCACCCAGCAGCATCAACACCAGGGCGGCGCCCAGCAGCGCGCCGATCTCGTCGGCCAGCGCCACCCGGGCCTGCGTGGCGATGACCACCGGGCCCCAGCGCAGGCGGCTGTCACCGGACCCGTTCAGCGCGGTGCGCAGATGCTGCAAGGTGGGCCCCGCATGCGACTGCGCCGCGCGCGCCGACAGGCCATCGGCGACGACGACCACCAGCAGCAGCGGCGCGGGCTGCAGCCTGGGGCGGCCGGCGTCCAGATCGGCCAGGCGCGAAGCCGATGCCTCGTCCAGCCTTCGCCCCAGGTCGGGCCGCCGCAGGAAGTCGGCGCGCGTGGTGGCGCGGCTGCGGGCCGTCACCGTCGACCAACCGGCGGCGCGCAGCGCATGGTCCAGCGCCGCAACGTCCAGCGCCTCGTGCACGGCGTCGCGCGCCTGGGCGTGGGCGCCGGCAAAGCGCAGCACCTCGGCGGTGGGCAGGCCGGCGCCGCTGCGGCCCAGGGCGATGCGCGCCGGGGTGTGCTGGCGCAGCGCCTGCCAGGGGTCGGGGGCGGGCGATGAATCAGGAAACAGTGCAGGAACCGAGACGCGGGTCAGTTCGGATTGCCTTGCGTCACCAGGATCCGCGACGCGTGTGGGTTCCGCGCCCCTCGTGGCTTCGTCCCCCTGCCCGCCATCCTCGCGATCTGCGCCGCTGGTGCCGCCGGCACCGACCGGCCCGGTCACGCCGCCCCCAGCCGCGCCTGCAGCGCCAGGGCCAGCGCGGGCGGGCTCGCGACCGGCCGCAAGTCGCCTGCGGCATCGGTGATGCCCATGCGCTGCAGCCAGGCCTCGAACTCGGGTGCGCGCCGCAGGCCCAGCAGGCGGCGCACGAACAGCGCGTCATGGAAGCTGGTGCTCTGGTAGTTCAGCATCACGTCGTCGGCACCCGGCACGCCCATCATGAAGTTGAGCCCACTGGCGGCCAGCAGCACCAGCAGGTTGTCCATGTCGTCGCTGTCGGCCTCGGCATGGTTGGTGTAGCAGATGTCGCAACCCATCGGCAGGCCCAGCAACTTGCCGCAGCAGTGGTCTTCCAGCCCGGCGCGCACGATCTGCTTGCCGTCGAACAGGTATTCCGGCCCGATGAAGCCGACCACGGTGTTGACCAACAGCGGCCGATACCGGCGCGCCACGGCATAGGCGCGGGCCTCCAATGTCTGCTGGTCGACCCCGTGGTGGGCGCCGGCCGACAGCGCGCTGCCCTGCCCGGTCTCGAAGTACATCAGGTTGGCCTGCGCGGGGTCGCCGAGGGTGGCGCGGCACAACGTGCGGGCGGCAGCGTGGGCCTCGTCCAGCAGCGCCAAATCGACGCCGAAGCTGCGGTTGCTGCCCTCGGTGCCGGCGATGGACTGGAACACCAGGTCCACCGGCGCGCCGCGTTCGATGGCCTGCAAGGTGTTGGTCACATGCGTCAGCACGCAGGTCTGGGTGGGGATGCCATGCCGCTGCACGATGTCGTCCAGCAGTTGCAGCAGGCCCACCAGCGCCGGCACGCTGTCGGCCGCGGGGTTGACGCCAATGACGGCGTCGCCGGCGCCGTACATCAGCCCGTCGATGATGCTGGCGACGATGCCGGCCGGGCTGTCGGTAGGGTGGTTGGGCTGCAGCCGCACCGCCAATGTGCCAGGCTCGCCCAGCGTGCCGCGAAAGCGGGTGACGACGCGACACTTCTTCGCCACCGCCATCAGGTCCTGGTTGCGCATCAGTTTGCTCACCGCCGCCACCATCTCCGGCGTCAGGCCGGGGGCCAGCGCGGCCAGCACCGCGGGTGTGGCGGCGTCTGTCAACAGCCAGTCGCGAAAGGCGCCCACCGTCAGGTGCGACACCGGCGCAAAGGCCGCCGCGTCGTGGCTGTCGATGATCAGCCGCGTGACCTCGTCGGTCTCGTACGGCACCAGGGCCTGGTGCAGGAAGGTGGACAGCGGCACATCGGCCAGGGCCTCGCGCGCAGCGACACGTTCGGCCGCGCTGGCCGCGGCAATGCCGGCGAGCTGGTCGCCGCTGCGTTCTGGCGTGGCCTTGGCCAGCAGTTCACGCAGGTCGGCGAACTGCCAGGTGTGTTGGCCCAGGGTGCTGCGATAGCCCATGGGCGCATTCTGCGGCGGCGGCGTGAACTTGCGGCATCGGGCTTGGGGGACAGGTGCAGAGAGCGGTTCAGAGACGGGCTCAGAGACGGTTCATATGCGGGTTCAGAGACGGGCTCAGACACGGGCCCGGAAATCAGCGCGCCGGCGGCGCGAGCGGTGGCGCGAGCGGTGGCGCGAGCGGTGGCGCGAACGGTGGCGCGGACGGTGGCGCAGACGGTGGCGCAGACGGTGGCGCAAACGGCGCGGCCAGGGGCTCGCCGACGAACAAGGACTGCTGCGGCCACGCCACGCTCTTCCAGTACGCCTCGATCGCCGTCGCGCCTTGCAGGTAATGCAGCAGCAGCACCTGCGGATGCGGAAACTTCTGCAGGTGGTTGCAGGGTTCGGACACGCTTCCATGGCTGGCCGTGGCACCGGATGCGATCCACTCCAGCGCCGTGCTCTGGTCGCTGCCCGCGTACAGCGCACCGCCGACGGACGTCAGGTGATCGCCCAGGCCACCAGGCACCCAATCCGGCGGCGGGTCCAGCTTGACCCTCACGCTGCCCGTCAGCACCAGAAAGACCCGCTTGCCGTTGACCAACTCGGCAGCGGGCTCCACCCGCACGATCACCCCGGCGCCCATCAACGCCCCCGGCGGCGGGTACAGCACCATGCGCACGCGCCGCGCCGCGTCGTCGGTGGTCAGCAGCATGGCCGTCACCGGCGGCCGGCCCTTGCGCGCCAGGCTGGAATCAGAAGCCACGCCGCGGTCGATCAAGGCCCGCGCCTGCTCGATGTCGGGCGCGGCCAGCAGCATCGACGGCCGCCAGCCGACTTCGGCCAGTGGCCTGAAGCCAGGCGCATTGAAGTAGCGCGAAGGGCGCGAAGCCGCACAACTCTGCTGGCACAGGCCCGCGTCGTAGCCCTGCGCCAGCGCGCCCGTGATCGAGTTGCACCCCACCGCGTAGGGCTGGGTCCAGGCCAGCGCCAGCGCCTGGGTGCCGCGGCCAAAGCGCGCCGCGATACGCGCGCGCAAGCGTTCGAACTCGTCCGGGCTCAAGGCCGGCGCCACCGGCAGTTGCAGCCGCAGTACCTGCGCGGGGGCCAGCCGGCGGCGCCGGATGTAGTGCTCGCCCACTGCGACCGAGTACGGGTCTGCGGTGTTGATGACGAGACCGATGTCGGCCGCCGTCAGGCGCCCGCTCAGCCGCGGCACCTGGATCGAGGCAGGCATGGGCATGGCCACGACGAGCGGGGGTGCCGTGGCAGTGGCCGGAGCAGAAGCAGGTGCCGAAGCAGGTGCCGAAGCCGGTGCCGAAGCTGGCGAGTGGGCGGGTGTGTTGGCGGGTAGGTTCGCGGCCAGTCCCTGGGCGCTGGCTGGCGCGCTCCCTGCGCAAACCAGCACGGCCGTCGCCCAAAGCGTGGCCGCTACACCTGGCCCCGCAACCGCCCGATGACCAGCCAATGACCGCACCTGCCGGGCACACCATCCATGTGCTGGAGCCAACGAGTCCATGTGACGCGCGCCGCCAGCTCAGGGGTGCGGCTGCTCCGGCGGCACCGGCGCCTTCGAGGCCACGCGCAGGTGCAACGCGGCCATCGCCATCAGGTTGGCCGAGACCGGCGCGGTGACGAAGAGGAAGAGCGTGATCAGCAGTTCGTGCAAGCCCGGCTCGCCACGCGTCCAGCTCAGCACCATGCTGGCCAGCAACACGCCGCCCACGCCCAGGGTGCTGGCCTTGGTGGGCGCGTGCAGTCGCATGTAGAAGTCCGGAAAGCGCACCAGGCCCACGGCGCCCACCAGCGCGAACATCCCCCCCACCATCAGCAAGGCGGCGACGGGCAGTTGCACCCACAGCGGCAAGGTCTCCATCGGCGTTCCTCCTTCCTACTCGATGACTTGACCGCGTGCCAGGTAGCGGCCCAGCGCGACCGTGGAGACGAAGCCCAGCAGCGCGATCAGCAGCGCGGCCTCGAACAACAGCGGCGTGGCCAGGCGCGTGCCCAGCAGGATGGCCAGCGCCGCGGCATTGATGTACAGCGTGTCCAGCGCCAGCACGCGGTCGGTGATCTCGGGGCCGCGCAGCAGCCGCCACAGGCACAGCGCCACTGCCGCTGCAAACGCCAGCAGTGCAAAGTCCAGCGCCCAGGCCACGATGCCGAGCCCGTTCATCCGAAGATCTCCTTCAGCAGCACTTCGTAGCGCTGCTTCATGTCGGCGGCGGCGCCAGCCACGTCGCTGCAGTCCAGCGCATGCACCAGGATCAGCCGGCGCTCGTCGTCGACGACGCAGGACACCGTGCCCGGCGTGGTGGTGATGATGGTCGCGAACAGCGTGATCGCGGTCGGGTGGGTGATATCCAGCGGCACCGGCACCCAGGCCGGCTGCGGTCGCGACCACGGCGACAGCACGATGCGCGCCACCGTGATGTTGGAGACGACGATGTCCCACAGCACGATGCCCGCGAGCCGCACCACCGCGGGCCAGGACCGCACTTGCACCCCCGGCCCGAGGAAGCCGTGCAGCAGCCGCGGCAGCACCAGGGCCAGCACCGCGGCCGTGATCAGTTGCGGCACCGCCAGGCTCTGGTTCAGCAACAACCAGACCGCGGCCAGCAGCACCGACAGGATGGGATGGGCGAACCAGGGCGGCCGGGCGGCCGGGTCGGTGTGCGGCTTCATCGCGGCGCTCCGTTCGTGTCTGTCTGCGGCAACGGCGGTGGCGGCACAGGCACAGGCAGGGGCGGCGCGAGCACGGGCTGCGGGATGCGGTAAGGCCGCGTGGTCTGGGCCTCGGTGCCACCGGTCTCGGGCAGGACGGCGCGGCTGTAGGCGTCGCGGTCCTGCAGCTGCGCGGCGGCAGCGGCGGTGTAGCGCTGGATGGGCGCGGCCCACACGCTCAGCAGCACGCTCATGCCCAGCAGGGCCAGCGTCGCGACCAGCAGGCGCGGCGGGCTGTCGCCGACGGTATTGGCCGGCATGTCGGGGCGCACGGCCCAGAACAGGATGCTGCCGGCACGCGCCAGCCCCACCAGCGTGAAGAAGCCCACCCCCAGCACCACCGCCCACACGGCCACCGCCCAGGGGTGGCCGGCGGCGGCCTGCAGCAGCATCAGTTTGCCGACGAAGCCCGGCAGCGGCGGCAGTCCGGCATTGCTGGCCGCCGCCAGCAGCAGCATCAGCCCCAGCAATACCGGCTGCGCGACGGGGCTGCACGGCTCCAGCCGGTTGGCCATGCGGCCGCGCTGCGTGGCCACCAGTTCGGCCAGCAGGAACATGCCGGCGATGACCAGCGTCGAATTGACAAGGTAGAACATCGCCGCCGACCAGGCCGCCGTATCGAACAGGCCGATGGCCGCGACGATCGTGCCCACCGACGTCACCGTCAGCCAGGCGATCAGCCGCGGCAATGTGTGCGCTGCCAGCGCGCCCAGCACCCCCGCGACGCTGGTGGCGAGCGCCAACGGCAGCAAGATGGGCTGCACGGTGAAGGCGCTGGCCCCGGCGTCGGCACCGAAGACCACGCCGTGCACGCGCCAGATGGCATAGACGCCGACCTTGGTCATGATCGCGAACAGCGCCGCCACGGGCGCGCTGGACGCGGCATAGGTGGCCGGCAGCCACATCGTCAGCGGCACCAGCGCGGCCTTGAAGCCGAATACCACCAGCAGCAGCAGTGCGCCGGCCTGCAGCAACGAGGCCTCCCCGCCTTCAATGCGCGGCACACGCAGGGCCAGGTCGGCCAGGTTCAGCGTACCGGTCAGCCCGTACATCAGGGCCATGCCGACCAGGAACAGCGCCGAGGCCGCCAGATTCAGCACCACGTATTGCGTGCCGACCCTCAGCCGCTCGCGCCCCAGACCGTGCGCCATCAGCACGTAGCTGGCGATCAGCAATACCTCGAAGAACACGAACAGGTTGAACAGGTCGCCGGTGAGGAAGGCGCCGTTCAGCCCCATCAGCTGGAACTGGAGCAGGGCGTGGAAGTGGCGGCCCTGCGCGTCCCAGCCACCGCTGGCGTACAGCAGCACCGGCAGCGCCACGGCAGCCGACAGCGCCACCATCAGCGCCGACAGCCGGTCGACCACCAGCACGATGCCGAAGGGCGCCGGCCACTCGCCGAGGCGATAGACCGTCAGCACGCCGCTGCCGGCAAGATCGACCAACTGGAAGGCGAAGATCGCGCCCAGCAGCGCCGAGGCCAGCGCCAGGCGCCGTGCCCAAAGGCGTTGCGCCTCACCGTCGCCGAGCAACAGCAGAAACACGGCCGTGAGGGCCGGCAGCAGCACGGGCAGGATGGGCAGATGCTGGGCGAGGTTCATCGCGGGCCGCCCTCGTGGTCGTGCGGCTTCGCGTGGCCGGGCTCGTGCCCGTCCACGTGGTCGGTGCCGCCGTCGTGGCGGCTGCGCAGCGCCAGTTCGATGACGAAGCCCGTGGTCGCGAAGCCGATCACGATGGCCGTCAGCACCAGGGCCTGGGGCAGCGGGTCGGCCACATCGGGGCCGGCCGCCAGGATCGGCGGTACACCGGCCCACAGCCGCCCCATCGAGAAAATGAAGACGTTGACGGCATAGCCGATCACGCTCAGCCCCAGCACCACCGGGAAACTGCGACCGCGCAGCAGCAGATAGATGCCGGCGGCGGTGACGAAGCCGATGCCGCTGGCCATCAGGAACTCCAGGCTGGGCATCACGCCGCCTCCCCGGTCCGGCGGGCAGGGCTGAGCGCCGCGGCCGGCGCCGGCTCTTTGGACGCCGCGCCCAGCACACTCAGCATCAGCAGCGTCGCGCCGACAACGGTGATGTACACACCCAGGTCGAAGAAAGCTGCCGTGGCCAGCGGCAATTCACCCAGCACCGGCACCACCGGATGGCCGGCGGCACTGGTCAGGAACGGGCGACCGAAGGCGAATGAGCCCACCCCCGTCAGCACCGCGATGCCCAGGCCGATGCCGATCCAGCGCGTGAAGCGCTGTCCGGCGTGCGCCTGCAGCAGCGCGTCGGCCTGCTGCTGGCCCAGCGCCAGGTACTGCAGCACCAGGGCCACGGCCGTCACCAGGCCGGCGATGAATCCGCCGCCGGGCAGGTTGTGGCCGCGCCAGAAGATGTAGGCCGACACCACCAGGGCCAGCGGCAGCACCAGTCGCGCCGCGACGCGCAGCATCAGCGGCGTCTGCACATACGACCAGGGCCGGCCCTCGGGGTCGGACGCGGTGCGGCGCACGCGGAAGCGATCGAGCAGCGCCAGCACGCCGATGCCGGCAATGCCCAGCACCGTGATCTCGCCGAAGGTGTCATAGCCGCGAAAGTCGACCAGGATGACGTTGACCGCGTTGCTGCCGCCGCCCTTGGGGATGCTCTGCTCCAGGAAGTACCAGGCGATGGAGTCGTGGTCGCGCGTCATCACCAGCCACGCCATCCAGGCCATGCCGGCACCGCCGGCCAGCGCCAGCACGGCGTCGCGGCCACGGCGCAGGGCGGTGGATTCGCGCGGCGTGTGTGCCGGCAGCAGCGCCAGGCCCATCAGCAGCAGCACCGTGGACACGATCTCCACCGACAACTGGGTCAGCGCCAGGTCGGGCGCAGACAGCCCCAGGAAGGCCAGCGAGGTGACGAGCCCCACCACCCCCACCAGCACCACGGCACGAAAGCGCTGGTGGTGCATGAACACCAGCGCCACGCAGGTGGCCAGCAACCCGGCCCACAGCACCAGGGCCAGCACATTCGCCGGCAGCAGGCTGCGCGTGCCCGTGGCCAGACCCGGCCCGCTCAGCAGCGGCCACGCGGCAAGGGCGATGGCCGCGCCCACCATCAGTGCGGCGTAGCGCTGCAGCGATCCGTTTTCAGTGCGGGATGTGAAGCGCCCGGCGATGCCGAGCAGGCCGTCCAGGCCAGCCGTGTAAAGCGCCTTGCCCACGAAGGGCCCGCTGTACGCGCCGGCCCGGTAGGCATGCAGCCGGCGCCCGCGCATCAGCCAGAAGTACAGCAGCGCGCCGCCCGCCACCGCCACGCCGCTCATCAGCAGCGGCAGGTTCAGCCCGTGCCACAGCGCCAGAGAGAACGTCGGTGCCGGCTGCCCCAGCGCCGCGGTGGCCGCCACCGCCACCATCGGCCCGGCGATCGTCATCGGCGCCAGGCCGACCGCAATGCACACGCCCACCAGCAGCAACACCGGCGCCTTCAGACCCCAGGGCGGCTCGTGGGGGTGCGCCACCGGCAGGTCGCGCGGCGGGCCGTTGAAAAAGACGTCGTGCACCAGGCGCACTGAATAGGCCATCGAGAACAGCCCGCCCAATGTCGCCAGCACCGGCATCAGCCAGCCGTAATCACCCCAGACGCCGGCACCACCCCGCAGCGCCTCGTCCAGCATCATTTCCTTGCTGATGAAACCGTTGAAGGGCGGGATGCCGGCCATGGCCGCGGCCGCGATCAGCACCAGGGTGCCGACGATGGGCAATACACCCATCAGCCCGCCGAGCTTGCGCATGTCGCGTGTGCCGGTCTCGTGGTCGACGATGCCGGCGCTCATGAACAGCGCCGCCTTGAAGGCCGCGTGGTTGAGGATATGGAACACCGCCACCACGGTCGACAGCGGGCTGGACAGGCCGATCAGAAACGTGATCAACCCCAGGTGGCTGATGGTGCTGTAGGCCAGCAGGCCCTTCAGGTCGTGCCTGAAGATGGCCACGAAGGCCGCGAAGACCATCGTCGCCAGTCCGACGCTGGCGACGATGCCCTCGAACAGATCGGTGCCACCCAGCACCGGCGTCAGGCGCAGCAGCAAGAACAGGCCGGCCTTCACCATCGTCGCGCTGTGCAGGTAGGCCGACACCGGCGTGGGCGCGGCCATCGCCTCGGGCAGCCAGAAGTGGAAGGGCAACTGTGCGCTCTTGGTGAAGCAGCCCACCAGCACCAGGCCCAGCACCAGCGGGTAGCGCGCGTCGGCCTGGACCTTCGCGATCAGGCCTTCGGTGGCCAGCATCACGCTCAAGTCATGGGTGCCGGCGATCTGGCCCAGCACGATCACACCGGCCAGCAATGCCAGCCCGCCGCCGCCGGTGACGGCCAGCGCCATGCGCGCGCCGTTGCGCGCATCGGCGCCCTTCTTCGGGTGCGATCCCCAGTAACCCACCAGCAGGAAGCTGGAGATGCTGGTCAGTTCCCAGAACACCACCATCAGCAGCAGGTTGTCCGACAGCACGATGCCCAGCATGGCCGCCATGAACAGCATCAGCTGGCTGTAGAACTTGCCCGCCGGGTCGCCACCCGGGCCGCCGTGCAGATAGAACGCGGCGTAGATGACGATCAGCAGGCCGATGCCCGTGATCAGCAGCGCGAACATCAACGCCAGGCCGTCGAGGCGGAAGTTGGCGTTCAGGCCGATGGCCGGTATCCACTCGGCCTGGGTCAGCAGCACCTCGCCTGCGAACACGCCGGGCGCCAGCCACAGCAATGTGGCCAGCGCTGCCAGCGTCACGGCCCCGGCCAGCAGCGCCGTCGCCGCACGGCGGGCCGGCGTGTCGACATGGCCGCACCAGGCGCAAAACACGGTGCCCACCAGCAGTGGCAGCAGGACGATGAGGGCCAGGGGACTCATGCGGCTCGTTGTCGAGAGGGATGTGGTGGGGGGAAGGGCCCGCCACGGGAGGGGCGCGGCCGGGGGCAAAACCTCGAAGTGTAGGCAAGCCGGCCAACGGCCCCCGCCGCCGCGACTGCACGCACCCGACAGGCGTCGGGGCTCGCCTTGACGAGGCGCGCGGCTTGGTGTGGCGGGTCGCGAGACAGCTCAGCACGGCAGGTCGGCAACAACGTCGCTGGCTACACTCAAAACCGCTCGCGCCGGTCCTTCCCGGCGCACAGGAGACACCGCCATGCCCACCCCCATCCGCCACGACGACCTGATCGAGACCGTGGCTGCCGCGCTGCAGTACATCAGCGTCTATCACCCGGCCGACTACATCAGCCACCTCGCCCGCGCCTACGAACGCGAGCAGGGCGCGGCGGCCAAGGACGCGATCGCGCAGATCCTGACCAACAGCCGCCTGTGCGCCGAAGGCAAACGGCCGATCTGCCAGGACACCGGCATCGTCAACGTATTTTTGAAGATCGGCATGGACTGCCGCTTCGAGGGCTTCCCGGGCTCGATCGAGGACGCCGTCAACGAAGGTGTGCGCCGCGGTTATCTGGACCCGGACAACAAATTGCGCGCGTCGATCGTGGCCGACCCGCAGTTCGCGCGCAAGAACACCGGCGACAACACGCCCGCGGTCGTCCACATGACGGTGGTGCCGGGCCATACGCTGTCCATCGACGTCGCGGCCAAGGGCGGGGGCAGCGAGAACAAGAGCAAGTTCGTGATGCTCAACCCGAGCGACAGCGTCGTCGACTGGGTGCTGAAGACCGTGCCCACGATGGGTGCCGGCTGGTGCCCGCCGGGCATGCTGGGCATCGGCATCGGCGGCACGGCCGAGAAGGCCATGCTGATGGCCAAGGAAGTGCTGATGGAGCCGATCGACATGTTCGATCTGCTGGCCCGCGGCCCGCGCGACAAATACGAAGAACTGCGCATCGAGCTGTACGAAAGGGTCAACGCGCTGGGCATCGGCGCGCAGGGTCTGGGCGGGCTGACCACCGTGCTGGACATCAAGATCGCGCACTGGCCGACCCATGCCGCGGGCAAGCCGGTGGCGATGATCCCGAACTGCGCCGCCACCCGTCACGCCCACGTGACGATGGACGGCAGCGGCCCGGCTTACCTGGACGCGCCCAGCCTGGACCTGTGGCCCGACGTGCACTGGCAACCCGACTACAACAAGAGCACTCGGGTGGACCTGAACACGCTGACGCGCGAGCAGGTGGCGACATGGCAGCCGGGCCAGACCCTGCTGCTGAGCGGCCGCATGCTGACGGGCCGCGATGCCGCCCACAAGCGCATTCAGGACATGCTGGCCGCAGGGCAACCGCTGCCGGTGGACTTCAGCAACCGCGTCATCTATTACGTCGGCCCGGTGGACCCCGTGCGCGACGAGGTGATGGGCCCGGCCGGCCCGACCACGGCCACGCGCATGGACAAGTTCACCGAGATGATGCTGTCGCAGACGGGGCTGATCGGCATGATCGGCAAGGCCGAACGCGGCCCCACCGGCATCGAGGCCATCAAGAAGCACCGCAGCGCCTATCTGATGGCCGTGGGCGGCGCCGCCTACCTGGTGGCCAAGGCGATCAAGGCCGCCAAGGTCGTCGGCTTTGCGGATCTGGGCATGGAAGCGATCTACGAATTCGACGTCAGCGACATGCCGGTGACGGTGGCCGTCAGCGCCGACGGCACCAGCGTGCACCAGACGGGGCCGAAGGAGTGGCAGGCACGCATCGGCAAGATCGCGGTGACGGTGGCCTGATCACCTTCATGCGCCGCCCACCCGGGACGACCGGCTGGGCGCCGCATCAGTCTTGCACGATGCTGCGGTCCTTGATGATCTTGCTGAAGCGCTGCGCGTCGGCCTTGATCAGCGCGCCGAAGGCTTGCGCGCTCATCGGTGTGGGCTCGGCGCCGATGCCCTTGATGGCCTCCACCACGACAGGCTGCACCAGGGCGCGGTTGATCTCGCGGTTCATGCGTTCGACGATCGCCGGCGGTGTGCCCGCGGGGGCCCAGAAGCCGTGGGTGGTGCCGGCGTCGAAGCCTTTGAGGCCCAGTTCGTCCAGCGTCGGTGCGTCGGGGAAGATCTCCAGCCGCTTCGGCGCGGTCACGGCCAGCAGCCGCAGCCGGCCCGAGCGCACATGCGGGAACGAGATGCCCGGGTCCATCAGGTAGTCGAGACTGCCGCCCAGCAGGTCCTGCAGCGCCGCGCCCGAGCCGCGGTAGGGGATGTGCACGGTGAAGATGCCGGCTTCGGCCTTCAGCATCTCGCCGGCGATGTGCGGGCTGGTGCCGTTGCCCGGCGTGCCGTAGCTCATCTTGCCGGGGTTGCGTTTGGCGTAGGCGATGAACTCTTGGTAGGTCTTGTAGGGCGCGTCGGCGCGCACGACCAGGAACAACTGCAGCCGCGCACCGGCCGCCACCGGGACCAGGTCCTTCTCGTGGTCGAAGGGCATCTTCGCGGTCACATAGGGCACGATGGATGCACCACTGCCCGAACTGCACAGGAAGGTGTAGCCGTCGGGCGTGCTCTTGGCCGCGGCGTCCGAGCCGATGATGCCGCCGGCGCCACCCCGGTTGTCGACCACGATCTGCTGGCCCAGGGCCTGGGCCACGACCGTGGACACCGAACGCGCCACCAAGTCGGGCGAGCCGCCGGCCGGGAAGTTGACGAGCATGCGGATCGGCCTGGCCGTGGGCCAGGGCGGCGTCTGCGCCCAGGCGGGCGCGGCACCCAGCCCCGCCAGCGCAGAGGCGGCGATGAGTTGGCGGCGGCGGGGATCGTGGCGGTGGGTCATGGGTCGGGTCTCCGTGGTTGTGCGTCTGAATCCTTGGCAAGTGTGCTGCGCCGTGGCGCCAGCGCCAGCGTGAAAGCCCGGGCTTGCGCGGTGCAGTCGGTGCCGAAATCGCCCTGTGATGCCAGGCGGGCTGCCGCTGTCGCACACCTGGCCGGCGCCGGCGTTGAAGCGCAGCAGCGATGTCACGGGCCCGCGACAATCGTGCCATGTCCCAATTGTTCGAGGTCCACCCGCAGAACCCGCAGCCGCGGCTGCTGAAGCAGGCGGCCCAGATCCTGCAGGACGGCGGCATCGCCGCGGTGCCCACCGACAGCAGCTACGCCCTGGTCTGTCGTCTCGACGACAAGGACGCGGCCGAGCGGCTGCGCCGCATCCGCGGGGTCGACGACAAGCACCACCTGACGCTGCTTTGCCGCGACCTGAGCGAGCTGTCGAGCTACGCCCGCGTCGACAACCGCCAGTACCGCATGCTGAAGCTGGGCACGCCCGGGCCCTACACCTTCATCCTGGAGGCGACCAGGGAAGTGCCGCGCCGCCTCAGCCACCCCAGCCGTCGCACCATCGGCCTGCGTGTGCCCGACCACCAGGTGACGCAGGAATTGCTGGCCCTGTTCGGCCAGCCGCTGCTGGCGACGACCCTGATCCCGCCCGGCGAAACCGAAGCGCTGAACGACGCCGGCGAGATCCGCGCGCGCTTGCAGAAACTGGTGCAGGCGGTGGTCGATGCCGGCGCCTGCCCCTTGCAGCCGACGACCGTGATCGACCTCAGCGACGACGAGCCGGTCATCGTGCGTGCGGGCCGCGGCGACCCGGCGCGGCTGGGGCTGTAGGCCGCGCGGGGCGCCTTGTCTGCCGCCCGGTCAGCCGCCCGGTCAGCCGCCCAGCTTCAGCGTGTCGCGCAGGCGCTCGGGGCTGAAGCCCAGCTGCGGCTGGCCACGCACCAGCAGCACGGGCGTGCCGGGCGCGCGTCGGGCCTCGAAGTCGGCGCGACAGACGGCGTCCTGCTCGATCACGCACTCGCTGAAAGCCACGCCATGCTCGGTGAACCAGCGCCGCGCGAGGATGCAACTGCCGCAGGTCTGGCTGGAGATCATGTGGATGTCGCCAGGTGCGGCCATTGCCGCGACCTCTTCAGCCACCGACTGCTGGTGCCGGCCGGCCCACCACTGGCTGGCGGCGCTGACACCCAGCACCAGTGCCACCAGCCCGGCCAGCGCCGATTTCGAGGGCCTCATCGCCGCCGGCCGCCGGTCATGCCACTGCCACTGCCACTGCCACTGCCACTGCTGCCGCCGCCGCTGCTCCCGCCGCCGCCGAGCCTCACAGCGCCGCCGTCACGACCATCTCGACGCGCCATTCCGGCCGCGCCAGGTGCGCCTGCACGGTGGCGCGCGGCGGCGCGTCGCCAGGCGGCAGCCAGGCTTCCCAGACGGTGTTCATGCCCGAGAAGTCGGCCAGGTCCTTGAGGAAGATCTCCACCCGCAGCAATTTACGCTTGCTGCTGCCGGCACGCGCCAGCAGCGCGTCGATGGCGGCCAGCACCTGCGTGGTCTGCCCGGCAATGTCCTGGCTGCCGTCCTCGGGCACCTGGCCCGCGAGATAACACACGCCGTTGTGCACGGCCATCTCGGACAGGCGCGGACCGACGTCGAATCGCTGAACCATCATGGGTGTCCCTTTCGGTGCTTGGCCGCGGCCCTGCGCGCGGACTGGGTGGATGGCAAGGCGGCGGGTTTGCCGCCCAGGCGCGATTCGGTGCCGGCCAGCAGGCGCTGGATATTGGCCTCGTGACGCCACACCAGCAGCACCGCCATCACCGCCAGCGCCAGCAGCGACGGCTCGACGCCCCAGATCAGCGCCTGGTAGAAAGGCGTGAACACCGCCGCCACCATCGCCGCCAGCGAAACGTACCGCGAGAAGGCCAGGATGAGGGCAAAGCTCAGCACTGTTGCCAGGCCCAGCACCGGGTTCACGGCCATGACCATGCCGATGGCGGTGGCCACGCCCTTGCCGCCCTGAAAGCGGAAGAAGACTGGGTACAGGTGACCGATGAATGCCGCCAGGCCGGCGAAGGCCGCCGTGGTTTCGCCCAGTCCGAAGCGCGGTCCGTAGACCAGAACCAGCATCACCGGCACGAAGCCCTTCAGCGCATCCAGCATCAGGGTCAGCGCCGCCGCCGCCTTGCTGCCGGAGCGCAGCACATTGGTCGCACCCGGGTTCTTGCTGCCGTAGCTGCGCGGGTCGGCCAGCCCCATGCCGCGGCTGATGAGGACGGCGAAGGACACCGAACCGATCAGGTAGGCCGCCAGCAGTGCGGCGGCGACGGGCAACATTTCCATGGCTCAGGCAGTGTACGGTGGGGGCTGCATCG
This sequence comes from Burkholderiales bacterium, assembly GCA_038249905.1. Lineage (GTDB taxonomy): Bacteria > Pseudomonadota > Gammaproteobacteria > Burkholderiales > Burkholderiaceae_C > Rubrivivax. Next base: position 533 of record JBBSCX010000026.1, on the reverse strand, counting down.
GAACGGCGCAGCGCACTGGCAAGGCCCCCAGCACCTGGCTCAGCACCGCCGGAGCCAGGCCCACCAGGTAGCCGCGGCGCCCGCCATTGATGTGGATTTTCGGCAGATCCAGCACGGTGGCCTCGACAAACACGCGCAGTGCCTTCTTCGTGCCGAAGGGCGAGGTCCCGCCCAGCAGATAGCCGCTGTGGCGCTGCGCCACTTCAGGCTTGCAGGGCTCGACCGCCTTCACGCCGATCTCGCGCGCCAGGTTCTTCGTGCTGACCTGTCGGTCGCCGTGCATCAGCACCAGCAGCGGCTCGGCCTTGTCGTCCTGCATCACCAGGGTCTTGACGACGCTGTGTTCAGACACGCCCAGCTGCTTCGCGCTCTCGGCCGTGCCGCCGCGTTCGACATAGTCGTAGGGGTGCTCACTGTAGGCCACGCCGCGCGCCTTCAGCCAGGCGGTGGCGGGCGTTTCGCTGACGTGCCTGTCCTTCTTCGCCATCCCGGGTTCAGTCCCCCTCGACCCACTCGATCTGCGCGCCGAGGCG
>JBBSCX010000025.1:0-17293 GCA_038249905.1 Burkholderiales bacterium | reverse complement strand
GGTCCAGCGACGGCGTCAGCGTCTTCGCGCCTTCGTTCCACTTGGCCGGGCACACCTGGCCGGGGTTGGCGGCCGTGTACTGGGCCGCGCGCAGTTTGCGCACCGTCTCCTTGACGTCGCGCGCGATCTCGTTGCTGTGGATCTCGGCGGTCTTGATGATGCCGTCGGGGTTGATGACGAAGGTGCCGCGCAGCGCCAGGCCTTCTTCAGGGATGTGCACGCCAAAGGCGTTGGTCAGCGTGTGCGTGGGGTCGCCGACGAGCGGGAACTTGGCCTTGCCGACGGCCGGGCTGGTCTCGTGCCACACCTTGTGCGAGAAGTGCGTGTCGGTGGTGACGATGTAGACCTCGGTCTTCAGCTTCTGGAACTCGGCGTAGTTTTCAGCCGCGTCCTCGATCTCGGTCGGGCAGTTGAAGGTGAAAGCCGCCGGCATGAAGATCAGCACCGACCAGTGGCCCTTCAGGCTCTGCTCGGTGACCTCGATGAACTTGCCGTTGTGGAAGGCCTGGGTCTTGAACGGCTGAACGGTGGTGTTGATCAGGGACATGAGATCTCCTAAGTAGTGACGAAGTTTGATAGACAGCCCGAATGTTAAGGGTCAACCCTTGAGCGCTGCATAGATTGAGGTGATCCCTGTCATGGGCAAATCCAATCGTTCGCCAGCTGTCGGGAAGAGGGCTTGAAAGCCAGCCCGGCAGACACATTTGCCAAGCATGGACGACACCCGCCTTCAACTCCCCTGCCCGCATTGCGGCGCCGCCAACCGCTTGCCGGCCGAGCGCGTCGATGACGCTCCGAACTGCGGGCGCTGCGGCAAAGAGCTGCTGGTGGGGCAGCCGATCGAGCTGGTCGATGCCAACTTCGACGCCGTCATCGCCGCCACCGATCGCCCTGTGCTGGTGGACTTCTGGGCCGCCTGGTGCGGGCCTTGTCGCATGATGGCGCCGGCCTTCGACCAGGCCGGCCGGCAGCTGGCCGGGCAGGTGCTGTTCGTGAAGGTCAACAGCGACGACAGCCCGGCGCTGTCGGCGCGCTACGGCATCCGCAGCATCCCGACGCTGCTGCGCATCGAAGGCGGACGTGAGACGGCGCGCCAGGCGGGTGCGCTGCCGGCCGGGGCCATTGTCAAGCTGGCCACCGGCGGGCGCTGAGCCCGGCCACGCGCGGGCGCTGAACGCGGCGCGCGGCCAGGCCCAGAACCGTCATGGCACGGTGCGCACCGTCACCAACGCCGCACCGAAGGCATCGCTGCACGAATTCGTCCCGGCACCACCACATCCCGCGGCCGGCGTGCCGTTGGACAGGATTCGCTGCAGCCGCGCCCGGCCCTCGCCGTCGAGCAGGGTCTTCATGAAAGGGCCGGTCTTTTCGGCCGATAGGCCCGCCAGGTCGCGCGGCGCGTCGGTGACGATGGCCAGGATGGTCTCGGTGCCGGGCGGGCCGCCGGCCAAGATCTCCCAATCCACCCCAGGCAGGCGCAGTTTCTGTCCGGCGCGCACGCGGTTGTCGGTCGCCAACTCGTTCGGGTACAGCAGGTACAGGCTCTTGCCGTCACTGCCGGCCAGGGCCAGGTAGAGGTAGCCGTCGCGCTGGGGCGTCAACTCGAGCGCCAGGGCATCCTTGCCGATGCGCAGCTGCGGTGTTTTCAGCACCACGGCCACCTTGCGCGCACCGTCCCGCTGGCGGTGCAGTTCGGCCAGGATCTGCGACGGCGTGGCCGGCCTCACCGCCTGGGCCGGGCCGGTGGCCAGCGTCGGCACGGTGGGCAGCGTGACCGGCGCGGGGGCAGAAGGCAGCGAGGCGACAGGCCCCGTGCCCGCGCCGGGAACGGTCGAGGGCAGCGTGGCAACGACCGGGGGCGGCGGGGCAGCCGGCGGGGGTGCGAGGGTGGGCTGTGCCGGCGCCGCCGCCAAGGGTGGCGGCGTGGGCACTGCTGCAGACGGTGGTGACGACAGTGGTGCCGCTGCTGGTGCCGAAGTAAACGCCGCACTGATCCACGCCGGCACGAAGGACTTGTTGCCTGCCACCGTCATTTGCTGGCCCGTGATGCCGGGCTGGCCCTTCAGTGCCCGCGTCACGCCGTCCTGCGCGCAGCGCGTCACCTCGTCGACGGTGACCGCGCCACTGCCGTCCAGGTCGCGCGCCTGGCCCAGCAGGCAGTCGCGCCAGGCCGTGGTCGCCATGCCGCCGCTGGCGGGGTTGTCGAAGCTGACCTCGTCGGGCCGGCTGGCGGCGACATGCACCACGTTCTCGGGCAGCGCGGCGCTGCGCTGCAGCGCCTGCGACAGGTCGCGCGTGCGGAAGTTGGTGGGCGTCGAGCACATCTCCGGCGCGCCCGCGCGCGTGAACTTGGGCACCACGCTGGCGCCGCCGATGCGCAGCGAACGCGTGGTGAAGGGTTGGGCTGCGACACCACCGGAAAAGCAGGCGTCGTAGAACACCAGCATCTTGTCGCTGCGCCGGGCGATCGGCGCCAGCATGCGGCTGAACTCGACATTCGTCAGTGCCTGACCGTCATGCGCCAGCAGGCCTTCGGTGCAGCCATCGCGGCGTACCGATTCGTCGTACCAGCGCGTGCCGTGGCCCGAGTAATAGACGAAGACACGGTCGCCGTCGGCCACGCGCTTGTCCAGCGCGGCGACGGCAGCACGGATGCTGTCGGCCGTGGCCTGAGCATCGCGCAGCACCGTGATCTGCGAGGCCGGCACCGCCATGGCCTGGGCCATGCGACGCGCGCTGTCGACGTCGTACTTGACGCCGTGCAGGGTCGGGATCTGAGGGTCCGCGTACTCGCCGACGGCGATGATCAAGGCATGGCGCGTATTGCGTTGCGCCGGTTGGGCGGCTGCGGCGCCGGCCAGGGCCAGACCGCACAGCGCCGCGGTGAGCCGCATGCGGCTGGTCGGGGTGCGGCGCGTCATGGCAGGTTCGCGATGCGCACGCGCCGGTTTTCAGCGCTCCGCGGGTCGGCGGCGTTGACCGGTTCGCTCGATCCCTTGCCCACCGCCTGCAGCCGCGCCACGGCCACACCCTGCCCGCCGAGATAGCGCCGCACCGACTGCGCGCGGGCCAGGGACAGTGCCTGGTTGCCGGCCGCGCTGCCGCTGGCATCGGTATGGCCCTCGATCAGGAAGCGGCTGGCCTTCAGCTCGGGGCTCTTCAGCGCGCCGGCCAGATTGGCCAGCAGGGCACCGCTATCGGGGCTGATGCGCGCCGAGCTGATCTCGAACTGGATCGCGAGCGAGACCTGGCCCGCCCCGCCGCCTGTCCCGCCGCCGGATGTCGCACCGGGCGCGCCGCCGACCGCACCGTCGGCGCCCGCCGGGGCTGCATCGGCGGGTTTCTTGCGCACGAACAGGTTGCGCGCGGTACCGGCGTCGGCATCCGCCGGTGGCTTTTTCAAGGCGTCGATCAGCGAGCGCGTGGTCGGCGCATCGGACTGGGCCCATGCCGGCAGCGCGGCCAGCGACAGCACGGCGCCCAGGGCATGAAGCAAGACATGCCGGCGCCCGCAGCGGGGCCCGGCGACTTCGGATCTCATGGTGGTCCTCCCACGCGTATGCGCAATTCCTGCTCGGCACTCTGTCCCCGGTCGTCGGTGACCCGCATGACCAGCCGATGCACACCCCGAGGCACTTTGGCCCCTTCGACGACGACGCCACTTTCCTTCACCTGGGCGCGGCCCGCAAGCCGATCGGTCAGGTCGATCTTCAGCATGCCGTACAGCATGCGAAAGCTGCCGGGCACGATACGCGCGCCCGGACCTGGCGTGAAGGACAGTTCGATGCGCAAGGGCCCCGACGTTTCGGCATTGGGGTCGGGACGCAGCACGCGGATGCGCGGGGCGCCGAAGCTGCGCGTGCGTGCGGCCTCGTCGCTGCCAGCCCCGGGCGCCATCCGCGGCACCGGCGCCGATTGCTCTGCACGCATGTCCTCGGCCGTGACGAGGTCGAAGTCGTCGCTTGCCGACGCCGTCGTCAGCAACACGACGGGCAGAGCCAGCAGCACCACGGCCCGGCGCCATCCGGCGCGCCTGCAGGTACGCAGGGCCGCCGCGGCGCGGGCCGCTCTGAGGACCGGGGTGGAAGCTTGACAGTTCATGCAGGGCTCCTGAACAGATCATCGAGTCAGGCTGGCGTGGGCGGACTCATACCGGCGCGCGCGGCAGCCGTGCCAGGGCGGCCGCCAGCATGGCCAGATGCACGGGTTTGGGCAACAGGGTGGCCCGCGGCGGCAGCGTGACCGTCGAACGCGCCGCCAGCCGCCCGCTGACGATGAGGGCCGGCACCTCCAGTTCCCAGGCCCGGCGCAGTGCCGACACGGCGGCGATGCCATCGGGCTGGCCGGGTCCGAGGTCGAGATCGACCACCAGTGCGTCCGGAAAGCGCGGCTCCTCGTCCAGCCGGGCCTGCAGTTCGGCCAGGGTCGCCGCGCCGATGACGGTGGCACCGGCACTCTCCATCGCCACCTGCAAGGCGCGCCGAGGCGTGGCCTCGTCGTCGAGCAGGGCGATCAGGCGGCCCTCGAGGCTGGCTACAGGGGGACGCGCGGGCGCGGCGTCGGGCAATGCGTGTGCCCACGCCTGTGCCACGGTCGGCGCGGCCGCGTCGGCCGGCAGTGGCTGGGTCTGCAGGTCCATCGGCAGGTCCACCGGCGTCAGTTCGCGCCGCAGCGAGGGCGGCACCAGCACCCGGAAACGCGTGCCCCGGCCGGGGACGGATTGCACCGGCGCCAGCGTCAGCCCCAGCTGCACCACCAGGCCGCGCACGATGGCCAGGCCCAGGCCGCGCCCAGCGCGGGGACGCGCGGCACCGTCGGGGCCGGTGTGGGGCAGCTGCACATAGGGCTCGAAGATGCGCTGCAGCTGATCGGGCGCGATGCCGCGGCCGTTGTCCACCACGTCGATGACCAGACCGCCGTGCGCGTGCGGCCGCACGGCAAGCAGCACGCGGGCCGCCTGCCCCGGACGCCAGCCGACGCTGTAGCGCACGGCATTGCCGGCCAGGTTCTGCACCAGCCGCGCCAACAGGGTGCGGTCAGCCCACACGCCCTGGTGGCGGCCGTGCACGCGCAGATCGAGCACGGCGAGCGGATGCTGGGCGCGCAGGGCGTCGGCCACGCCGTCGAGCACGTCGCGCAGATCGACCCGTTCGGGCTGGGCCGAGAGCATGCCGTGCTCGATGGCGCCGAACTCGCTGAACTGGTCGAGCATGGCCACGGCGTCGTCGGCCGCACGCATCTGCTGGCGCAACAGCTCGAGACGGCGCGAAGCCTCGGCGCCGTCGCGGCCCATCAGGGCGTCGGCATACAGGCGCACCGCCTGCAGCGGCTGGCGCAGGTCGTGGCTGATGCCGGCCAGCAGGCGGATGCGCTCGCCCTGCAGCTGGGTCAGTTGCAGGCCGCGCTCGTCGAGCCGGCGAATCAAGGCCTCGCGCTCGCTCAAGGCGTCGAACAGGCGCGTGTCGCTGGCCTGGATGTGCTGGACTTCGATCCACACGAACAGGCCGACCAGGGCCGCGGCGACCAGGGCCACCGTCGGGTAGTGCGACAGCCAGATCTCCCACCCGGCCACCGCCAGTGCGGTACTCACCAGCAATGCCAACCCACCGTGGCGCAGACTGTGCCAGCCCAGCGTGGCCACGCCCACCAGCAGCACCACGGCGACCGAGGCCGCGGGGCCCCCCGCCGCCAGGTGCGCGCTGCCCAGCGCCGCGCCGGCCGCCGCCGCGGCCAGCGTCACCGCGCGAGGGGGTGCCTCGGCCAGGGCCAGCAACGCCATCAGGCCCAGGCACAGCGCGCACCACAACCAGAGCAGGGCCACGGCCGACAGGCCCGGCAGGCGCCACAGGTGACGCAGCAGCGCCAGCGCCGCGTCGTCGTACGGCAGCACCCACTCCAGCACGCCCTGCGCGCCCAGCGCCGCCACGCCCAGGGCCACCAGCGCCAGGCCCAGCCGGCGGCGGCGGCGCGGCAGCGCTTCACGGATCGTCAGAGCGCCGACCGCCGGGGCGGCGCGCAGCAAGCCGCCCGGCGCAGTGGCCGACCAGGGCAGGCCCGGCACGGTGTCGGGGCCGGTATCGCGGCCGGTATCGCGGCCGGTATCGCGGCCGGTATCGCGGCCGTTAGCGTCGACGGTACGCCGACCGGGGTCGCGACCAGAATGGGGCGGCACACCCGTGGCGGCCGACGCCGCGCGAGATGACCTCAGCTGCGGCCCGCGACCCCACAGGCGCCAGGCCCCCAGCTTCATGACCCGGCGGCGGCCTGCATCGAGGGCACGCGGTAGCCCTTCTGGCTCAGCAGCACGAGCAATTTGGTGCGGTTGGGCGCGCCCAGGGCCTGCAGTGCGGCCGTCACATGCTTCTTCACCACCACCTCGGAGCGGTCGAGCACACGCGCGATCTCCTTGTTTCGCAGGCCCTGCACGACATAGCCCAGCACCTCGATCTGGCGCTCGGTCAGGCCCAGCGCCGCCAGTTCGGACAGGGCGCGGCCGGCCGCGTCGGGCGCGGCCGCCATGCCACCCGACACCGACTGCGGCAGGTGGATGCCGCGGTCCACCAGCACGCGGGTCAGCGCCACACGCAGTTCTGACGGCGCAGCGGCCTTGGAGATGAAGCCCATGGCACCGGCGTCCAGCGCCGCCAGCACGGTATCGCGGTCGTCCTGGGCGCTGAGGATGACCACCGGCACGTACGGATAGTCCTCGCGCAGCCGGCGCAGCCCGGCCAGGCCATGCACGTCGGACAGCGTCAGGTCCAGCAGCACGAGGTCGAATCGGCCGGCGGTCTGCAACTGATGCAGGGTCTCGGCCAGCGAGCCCGCCAGCTGCACGCGCAACTGCGGCAACACCTCGGCGATCAGCAATTGCAGGCCGTGCCGGACCAGGCCGTGGTCATCGGCCAGCAGCAGCGAGCCGGTGGCGCCCGGACCGCTCACGGCCCGGGCCGCCGGCAGCAAGCCGAGGGATGCTTGCCAGGGCGACCTTTTCGCATCATCGAGCCGGTGGACCGGTGTACCTTGGTGTCGTTGGAAACAGAAGGCAAGCGTGGCGAAATAGACCTCACCCGGACAGAAGCCGGGCCGATAACCCGACAGCCCACCCCTTCAGGAGAGTCCACATGAACCGCTTCGCCGCCGCCTTCGACACTTCCTTTGTCGCATCCACCCGCATGGTCGCCGTCGCCGCCGTCTTCGTGATGGCCGCTGGCAGCGCCGCCGCGCAGTCGATGGACCAGTTCCGCGCCGAGTTCGCCCGTCAGGTCTATGCCCACGCCGGCGCGCAGATCAACCACGGTCAGCCGCAGGCGATGCTGCGTGCGGTGGTGGTGCTGCGCGTCAAGCTCGACGAGAACGGGCGCTGGGCGGCCGAGGTCTTTCGCGACAACGACACCCAGCCCGAGATGACCCAGGTAGCGCTGCAATCGGTGGCGAAATTGCCGCCGCCGACCCAGCTGAGTCTCGAAGTCGCCGAGGCCCTGCGCGGCAACGGCCTGATCGAAGCCTGGCTGTTCGAAAAGGACGGCCACTTCGCACTGAAGACGCTGGCCAAGCCGCAGAAGCGGACCTGAACGGAAAACGCCTGGCGAAACGCGGACCTCAGGTCCAGCGACGGGCGCCTGGGGAAACCCTGGCGCCCGTTGCGTTTTCACTTGCGCTGCTCGGACATCTTGTAGATGTCGGCGGCCAATTCGGACTGGGCCTGCGAGCCCTTGAACTGCTGCCACAGCGCGCGGTCGTTCTTCATGCTGGTCTGCAGCGCGCCTTCGGCCTGCTGCTTGGCCAGCGTCGGGTCCAGGCCCATCAGCACAAAGACCCCGCCGCTCGGGCTGGTGATGCTGCGGAACACCTTCGAGCCGGCGAGGGTCTCGTTGGTGATCAGCTTGGACACGCTGGTGTTGACCTTGTCCACGGTCTCGCTGGAGCCGGCGCCGGTGGTCTCGGCGTATTGCTTGATCATGTTGGTGACCTGCACGCGCATCTGCTGCGCCAGCTTGACACGGCCATCGGCCGCGGCCATGTCGCGCATGAAGGCGACACCGGCGCCCGATTTGGCCGCCGAGCCCACGGCCGAGACGGCCACGCCTTCGACCGGTGCGTCGCAGATCCACATCGGCGCCTCGTCCCTGGGGCTGTCCGGGAACACACACTCTGCAGCCTTGGCGGCCTGCTGCTTGGGCTTGGAACCGCAAGCCACGAGTGCCACGCTGGCGGCGAGCACGATGAGGGTGGGGGTGAATTTCATGATCTTCAGGTCTTTCATGCTTTGGGGGGTTTGAATGGAAATGGACTGAGCGGCCGTGAAGGCCTGCTGGAGTGGCAAAGGGGGGTCGCCCTCAACGCAGCAGGTTTGTCAGCACACCTGGCAGATCCTTCACGATCTCGCCCAAGCCGCCGCTGCCGAGCTTGACGCGCACGATGTCGCCACGGCGCACCCGCCGCGCTTCCTTCTCATCATCGACCAGCACCCAGCTTTCGTCGTTGCCGACGACGTCGGACAGGCGGCCGCCGGCCACCCGCACCTCGGTCATGGAAACTTTCTTGGTCAGTGGGTTCTCGTCGCGCTGCAGGCTGTAGATCACGACCGGGTCGCCAGTCTTCGAGCCCGTCTGCTTGCCCAGCATGACGCGGAAGATGGACGCCTTCTCCTTCTCCTTGCCGCGTCGCTCGACGACGTAGCCCTTGGGCGAGAACTCGTTGAGGATGTCGTTGCGCTTGCTGTTGATGCCGTTTTCGGTCGCGGTGCGCATCAAGACGGCGACCTGCGCCTGGCTGGCCTGACCGGACTGCCCCGTGTTGCTGGTGCTGGCGTCGACCGGGATCGACTGCACCAGGCGCAGGCTCGGCAGTTCATAAACGCGTACGGTCATGGTCGAGGTGGCGTTGTGCGTCCAGCTCGGCGGGATGGTGATCGTCTGGCCCTTCTTGTCCTTGAAGCTGAAGCCCTCGTTGTACTTCGAGCCGCCGCCCGCCGTGCCCATGGCCACCGTGATCGCGAAGTCGGCCACGTCCGGGCCGCCATAGGCGGCGGCGGCAGTGCCGCGCATTTCGGCCAGGCGCAGTTCGTCGTTGAGCTTGCCGGCCATGCTGCGGTCGATGAGCTCGACCCCGCCCTTGCCCAGCACGCCCTGCAATGCGCCGGCCGCCACCGCGGCCAGGCCGGCGCCGCGATTGGCCTGCGAATCCTGCGGCTGGAACACAACCACGCGGGTGCGGCGGTTGACCGCATCCGGGTCGAGCTTGGGCATCACGTCAGCATCGGGAATCGGCATCGCCCTCCACTCGGTACGAAGGTCGCCTTTGATCGCGGTCGTAGCGCATCCTGTGCCGGCGCCGCCGGCAGCAAGCGCCAGCGCGCCCAGCAACAACTGCCGGCGCTGCCGGACGGGGGGGTCAACTTCAATGCGGTCCATGTGCACACTCCCTCGAATTGGGCGCCAAGGCGGCGCTACTCCTTGAACCCGAGACCCGCCATGGGCCCGGCCTTTTTCATGTCGGCGGCAAGCCGCGCCACGGCGGCCTCGCGCGCGCCCTTGAAGTCGTAACGCGAACTGCCCGACACGTCGTACTCGCGGCTGGCCACGGCGCGGCCCTTGTCATCGGCCACCGACACACGCACCTTGAGCTTGGTCAGCTTGGTGCCGAACAGGTCGTCGTCGCGCTGGCTGCTGTGGATGCTCAGCACATTGGCGCCGGCGCTGCGGGTGGTGGCGCTGCGCATGCCATGGTCGGCAAGAAAGCCGCCAATGGCGCTCGCGATGTCGGCGTCGGCCGGCGGCGCGCGCAACTCGAAGGAAAGGCGCGACGAAAGTTGATCGCTGCGCTGGCGCAGTCCACCGAAACGAGTGGTGCCGGCACGGCCCTCGGCCTGGGCGCCCGCGCCTGACAGCAGCAGCGACAGCACGGCGGCTTGTTCAAGCTGCGGCGCGACGCGGCGCAGCGCGATGAACTGCTCCAGCGACGACTGCGAGGGCAGTGCGGCCTCGACCTCGGCGATGGGCTGCGCCAGCACCCCCAGCTGGGTCCGGGTATCGGCCAGGAACGTGGGCCGATCGACCTTGATCAGGGCCACGACTCCGACCGGGCCGGGCGCGCTGGAGACGATGTCGACGCGGCTGAACTCGGTCTTCAGCACCTCTTCGTTGACCTCGATGCGCGCCGAGCGGCTGACATTGCCGTTGTTGTCGATGACCGCGCTGGACACCTGGCCCGATACGGCGCTGCGCAGTTTGGCAGCGACGGTGCGCAGTGCCGTGCGACGCGCTTCGTCAAGGCTTGCACCCTCGCCAACGGCATACCAGGCCTCGGCCGAATCGGCCGGCGGCTCGGTCGCCCACGGCGGCAATTTCTGTGCGCCGGCCAAGCTGGCGCAGCCCCAAAGCAAGGCGGCCGACAAGACCCAGCCCACGGTACCCGAGATCCGCTTCATGACACTCCCTGTCGCGACGGCTTGCTGCCCTGCGGGCTTGCGCCACTCGCCACACTGTGCGCCGCTCTGACAGGCGGTTGCTTGCAACTGTGTCTGAATCATACGAATTTCCGCGCCCGCCGCCGCCGCTGGCATACCCGCGGGAGTCAGCGCAAGGCCCTGGGCGAAGCTCATCGCACCACCGCCAACGGAAAGTCCGGCACCCCGCCCGGCGCCTGGGTGACGGGCGACTGGCGGCCACTCGTCAGTTCTTTCACGCGCTCGGAGACGTAGACGTCCAGCATCTTGTGCGTGACGCGCCCGCTCTTGCGGTAGTCGGCCTTGCCCGACAGGCCTTCGATGATGGCCTTGGTGAAGGCGCCGTTGCCCCATTCCTTCTTCTCGAACGCAACCTGGCGGCCGGTGGAGGCGCTGAAGACGACGACACCGCTTTCGGCGCTGATGAGTTCGTTGATGACGCCGCTGACGTCGTTGGGCAAGACCGAACGTGTGCGCGTGCCGAGCACATTGCCCGAATGGCAGGTGTCGATGAAGAACAGCGCCTTGCCGGCCAAGTTGTCCAGCGTCTTCTTGAAGTCCTGCATGTTCACCGTGGTGCGGCGCATGGACTCGAAGTCGGTGTTGTGCGGGATGTAGACGTATCCCAGCGTCGGGTCGTTGTGGCCATGGCCGCTGACGAAGAGCATGCCCACGTCGTGCTGGGTGACGGACCGTTCCAGCCAGTCCAGACCGTCGACGATGCTGTCGCGCGTGGCCTTGTCGTCGTACAGCGTGCGCGCCTCGACGCTGCGGTATAGCTTGCCTTTCTGCTTCTGCATCGAGGCCACGAAGTCGCGCACGTCCTTGCCCGGAAATTCCAGCGGACCGATGTCCTTGTTGACGAACTTGCCCACGCCGATGGCCAGGATGTACAGGCGCGGCTCGATCTTGAAGTCGCCCGCGGCGGCTGTGGCTCCTCCCGTGGCGGCGGCGGTGGTCGCTGCTGCGGCGGCTGCCGTTGCAGGGGCTGTCGAGGTGGCCGTCGCGGGCGGGGGCGCGGGGCTTGACGACTCAGGCGGCGGCGGTGCGGTCCACACCAGGTTCAGCAGCGCCGGCGCCGACAGGCCATGCTTGTTCTCGGCCAGCAGTTGCAATTGCGCCGGCTGGCCGCCGAAGCGGATGCGCAGTTCCTTTTCTTCGCTGAAGTTGGCCGCGCGCGTGGTGCCGCCGCCGCTGTCGGGCGCCACCACTTCCACCGTGGCCGGACGGCCGTCGGCGCGCACGCGCAGCGCAGTCACGGGCGAATCCTGCAAAGTGCGCACCCGCACCTTCAGGCGCAGCTCGCGGCTGCTGGTGCGGATCTGCGGGTCGGTGGTCAGCTCCAGCACCGGCGGCAGGGTCTTGATCAGGTCGGCCAGCACGGCATCGGGCTTGCCCGCCGCAGCGTTGGCCTGGCGCACGGCCTGGGCCTCGTCGCCCAGGTCGAGCACGCGGTCGATGATGTCGGCGCGGCGCAGGCGCGAGCGCAATGTCCAGGCCGGATAGAAGTCCGGGCGCTGCACTGCGCTGCGGTTGACATGCCAGCCCAGCAGTTCTTCGGCGCCTGCAGCCGCGTCGTAGTAGCCGCTGGGCGTCCACAGCACCCAGCGGCGCTGGTCGCTGTGCGGCACCAGGGCCAGCAGCGGCGCGCCGTCGCTGGCACGGTGCCAGCGGATGACACCGTCCTGGCCCGCCGCCACCAGCAATTTGCCGTCGGCGCTGAGGTTGACGGCCCAGACCAGGGCCGGCATGCGCCGCGCCCACAGCGCCCGGCCGTCGGCCGCGAACATCGCCATGCCCTCGTCGGTGCCGATGGCGAAGCGGCTGCCGTCGGCGGCGATGGACAGCGCACGCGCCGTCTCCAGCTCGCCCAGCGGCAGGCGTTGGCCGTTGAGCGTGGTGCCGCGGCCGTTCTCCCAGCCCTCCACCGTCAGGCCCGGGGCTTCGGTGCGCGGTGCGCTGAAGCCGGCCGTGCCCTCGGCCGCCTTCAGGCCGCGCGCGGCCAGATCGAACTCGAACAGCGGCTTGCGGTGACCGAACCAGAAGCGAACACGCTTGCCGTCGGCCGAGACCTGGAACTGCCGCGCCAGCGAGTTGAAGCTGGCCACCGGCGAGGTGCCGCGCGCCTGCGGCTGCCCGGCGTTGTCGATGTAGCCCCAGGCCGGCTCGCCGGACACGTACAACACGCGCTGCCCGGGCAAGGTGGCCAGCGCCAGCACCGACGCATCGGCCACGGGCCGGTCGGCATGGCGCTGCCAAGGCCCGCCCGGCACGTCGCGCGGCCACACCCGCAAGTGCCAGCGGCCGTCGATGCGGTGGCGGCCGCCGCCCCACAGTTCCTTGCCGTCGGCCGTCCAGGCCAGGCTTGAGAAGGCGCCCGGCGCGTTTTCATCCACCTTGGGCGTGCCGACGATTGCCAGGCTCGCTGCGTCGAGCACCAGCACCTGCGGCGCGTCCTCGAAGGACACGGCGATGAGCTTGCCGTCGGGAGAAAAACGCGTTTGCGCGATCAGGCGGCCGACCTCGGGCCGGCCGCGTTCCACACGCTGCAGTTGCCCGCCGTCGGTGGCATACAGGCGCAGGCCGCCGTCGGCGGCGCCAGTCACCAGGCGCTGGCCGCCGGGGCCGAAGTGCAATGCGTAGACGCTGTCGCCGTAGTCGCTGTCTTCGCCGCGCTTCTGGCCGCTGGCGAAGTCGAACACACGCACCCCGGCGTCGCCGCCCAGGCCGACGGCGATCAGGCGGGCGTCGGGCGACAGCGCCATCGTCACCACCGGCGCGGCCGAACCGGTGTCGATGCGCCGCTGCAATGCGCCGGTGATGCGGTCGAACACGAACACCGCGTTGCTGCCCGTGAAGCTGCTGCCGGTGCGGCCGGCCACTGCGACCGAGGCGCCATCGGGCGTGATGGCCACGGCCTGCAATCGGCCTTCCAGGCCCTCGGCGATGGGCACACGCAGCACGGCGCCGGCGCTGCCATCGGCCACCGACCAGACGCGGGCGGTCTTGTCGTCGGACGCGGTCACGGCCCAGCGGCCTGCGGCGTCGACGGCGATGTCGCGCACGATGTTGACGTGCATGCCGGCTTCGAGCCGCAATATCGGCTCCTTGGGCGGCTCGGCGGCACCTGCCGGGGTGGCGATGGCCGCCACCACGACGGCGGCGGCCCACAGCGCAGCCGCCAACCGGCGGCGCAGGGCCGGGCCTGCGGCGGTGGCAGCGGTGGCCAGAGTGGTGAGAAAGTGCAATTCAGGCTTCACGGTGGTGCGCGTCGACGGGCGGGGGTGACAGCGCAGCGCGAGACTGCCACGCAGTGGGCGTGCCGGCCTCCGCTGTGCAGCGGAATCATCGGGATTGACGAGGTCTGGCATCACCTTGAGCAGGCGATGTGTTGCGTTGACGCGCCAGGTCGAGAAAGAAACCGATGCTGTCGGCATTGGCCATGGCGTCGCGGTTCAGCACCCGAGCCGGGTCGGCGCCGAGCAGCAATTTCTTCACCGGCAACTCCATCTTCTTGCCCGACAAGGTGCGCGGAATGGCCGCGACCTGGAACACGGCGCTGGGCACATGTTTGGGCGACAGGCCGGTCTTGATGCTTTCACGCAGGCGCTGCAGCAAGGCGGCGTCCAGCACCGTGCCTTCGCGCAGCACCACGAACAGCGGCATCCAGCTTTCGCGGCCCAGATATTCGAGATCGACCACCAGGCTGTCCAGCACCTCGGGCAGGGCCTCGACCACGCGGTAGAGCTCGGCCGTGCCCATGCGGATGCCTTGGCGGTTGATGGTGGCATCGCTGCGGCCGTAGATGATGGCGCCCGTCGCACCCGTCGCACCCGTCGCACCCGTCGCAACAGTCGCGAAAGTACCGCCCTTGCCCCCAGTAGCGCCAGCTTCCGGATGCGGCACCAGCCGGATCCAGTCGCCGTGGCGCCACACGCCGGGAAAGACGTCGAAGTAGCTGTCGGCATAGCGCCGCCCGCCCTCATCGCCCCAGAAGTACAGCGGCATCGACGGCAGCGGCCGCGTGCACACCAGTTCGCCGACCTCGCCCGTCAGCGCGCGACCGTCCTCGCTCCAGGCCTCGACCGCCGCACCCAGGCAGCGGCACTGCATTTCGCCCCGGGTGACGGCCAGGCCGCGGTGTCCGGCCACGAAGGCGCCTGCAAAGTCGGTGCCGCCGCTGACGGCGTTGACCCACACGGGCTGGCCGTCCACCTGCGGCAGGTGGTCCCAGATCCACTCGTAGCCGTCGTCCGACAGCGGGCTGCCCGTGCTGCCGATGGCGCGGATGCGCGACAGGTCGGCCTCATGCATGGGCTGCACGCCCGCCTTCAGGCAGCTGGCGTAAAAGGCCGCACCGGCGCCGAACCAGGTCACCTTCGCGGCGGCCGCAAAGCGCCACAGCGCGCCCCAGTCCGGCGGCCGCCCGCTGGCCGCCACCGGGCCGCCGGGATTGCCGTCGTACAGGCAGATGGTGGTGCCGCCCAGCAGCCCACCGAGCTGCGCGTTCCACATGATCCAGCCGGTGCTGCTGAACCAATGGAAGCGCTCGGGATGCGGCAGCGCGGGATCGGCGCTGGCGAAGAGGTCGTTGTGCAGACTGCCCTTCAACGCCTCCAGCAGCACACCGCCATGACCGTGCACGATGGGCTTGGGTAGGCCGGTGGTGCCGCTGGAATAGACGATCCACAGCGGGTGGGCGAAGGGCAGGTCGACCGGCTGCCAGGCTCCGGGGTCGGTGGGGTCGGTGGGTTCGCCGGTGTTGCCGGCAATCCAGGCCCGCCAGCGCTGCGCGGTGCGGCCCGGCGCGGCAAATTCGGCGGCGTCGGCGTCGGCATCCAGCGCCGCGACCAGCACCAATTGCGCCACCGTCGGCAGCGCCGCCAGCGCCTCGCGCAGCACCGGCCGCCGGTCGTGCGCCACACCGCCCCAGACCTGGCCGTCGCAGGCCACCAGCACCTTGGGCGCAATCTGGCGGAAGCGGTCGAGCACGGCCACCGGCCCCATGTCGGGCGAACACCCCGACCACACCGCACCGACGCTGGCGCTGGCGAGAAAGGCGACGATGGCCTCGGGCCCATTGGCCAGGATCGCCACCACGCGGTCGCCGGGCACCACACCGGCACGGCGCAGATGCACAGCGAAAGCGCCGACCTGGCGCTGCAATTCGGGCCAGCTCATCTCCAGCGGCGCCTGCCCGCGTTCTGCACCACGCTCGTCCTGCCACACCAGCGCCGGCTGCCCGGCCGCGTGGGCGGCATTGGCATGGCGAAAGACCTGCTGCGCGTAGTTCAGCCGCGCGCCCGGAAACCACACCGCGCCGGGCATGCGTGCATCGGCCAGCACAGCCGTGTGCGGCGTGGGTGACTGCACGTCGAAGTAGTCCCACACCGCGGCCCAGAAGCCGTCGAGGTCGTCCACCGACCATTGCCAGAAGTCGTCGTAGCTGTCGAAATGCCGCCCCAGGCGTTGTTCGGCAAAACGCTGAAAGAGAGTGATTCGCGGCGAGGGCAGGGGCCGTGGCAGGGGCGAATCGTGATGGGATGTGGCGTTCATCGTCATGACACCAGGGGCGTCACCGCAAGGGAAGGCCGGCGCAGACTACATCGCCGTTCTGCCATCGCGCAGTCGTCAAAACCCGGCGCCGTTGTTGCAGCGCAGCATGGTCTGGGCATGTGAGCGGCAGAATCGCGCCATGGCGGCCGCCGGGCGGCTGCGACAAGGAGATGGCAATGCGGCGCGTGGTCTTCAACCAGAAAGGCGGGGTGGGCAAGTCCACCATCACCTGCAACCTGGCGGCGATTGCCGCCCAGCGCGGCCTGCGCACCCTGGTGGTGGACCTGGACACGCAGGCCAACAGCAGCCGCTACCTGCTGGGCGAGGCGGTGGCCGCCGACCTGCCCGGCGCGGCCGAGTTCTTCGAATCGACGCTGGGCTTTTCGATGCGCGGCCCGCAGGCGGGCGACTTCGTGCACGACACGCCTTTCGAGGGCCTGCACCTGATGCCGGCCAGTGCGCGCCTGGACGAACTGCACGGCAAGCTGGAAAGCCGCTCGAAGATCTACAAGTTGCGGGATGCGCTTACGGCGCTGGGCGATCGCTACGACAGCATCTGGATCGACACCCCGCCGGCGCTGAATTTCTACACCCGTTCGGCGCTGATCGCGTCGCAGGGCTGCCTGATCCCGTTCGACTGCGACGACTTCAGCCGCCACGCGCTGTACGGCCTGCTACAGACGGTGCAGGAGATCCAGGCCGACCACAACGAGGGCCTGCAGGTGGAGGGCATCGTCGTCAACCAGTTCCAGGCCCGCGCCGCATTGCCCCAGCGCGTGGTGGCCGAACTGGTGGCCGAAGGCCTGCCCGTGCTGCATCCGCCGCTGCGCGCCAGCGTGAAGATGAAGGAGTCGCACGAACGCGCCCTGCCGATGGTGCATCTGGATGCGCGGCATCCGCTGACGCAGGACTATCTGGCGCTGTACGACGCACTGAAGGCCTGAAGACCCTTACACCTGAAGACCTGAAGACCTGAAGCCAGCCACAACCGGTCCGGCCGTTTGGCCCGCATCGTCAACCCGGGTCGGCCCGCGGCCCCACATCCGTCCAGCGCAGCCAGTCGCTGTTGAAGGGTTGCCGAAAAGGCCCGCGCACATGGGCGTGCATCAGGTCGGTCTGGATGGCGTGGTTGTGCGCGATGTAGGGCACGTAGGACAGCATGGTGCGGTTGGCCTGGCTCATCAGCGCCAGGCGCTCGGGGCCGTCGGGCAGCGCGCGCTGGCGTTCGTACAGACGGTCGTAGGCCGGCAGGCTGAAGCGCGCGTCGTTGCTCTGGTCGGCATTGGGGCC
>JBBSCX010000024.1:0-17704 GCA_038249905.1 Burkholderiales bacterium | reverse complement strand
GCTTGAAGCGGCGCAAAGCGACATCGAAGGGCTCGTTCTCTTTGACGCGGATGGTGGTCATGAAGTCAGGGGTCCCGTGAGGGTTCGCTGGGTCTCGGTGAGGCCACGGCACGTTTTGCGCCAGTGGCATCGGTTCGACGCGCGGGGTTTCCGGCAGGTGCCGGCGTTGCAACGGCCTTGCACGCAAAGCGCACTCAGCCACCAGGAAAGCCCGCGAGTATAGCTGGATAGTGCGGGTCCCTTGGGGTCGCTCAGGGGGCGCGTGGCCGGGTGACGCGCACTGGCTGCGCCCGGCTGTGGCGCCTTACAACGCCGCTGCGCACGCGGCCGCGCTGGCCCAGGCCCATTGGAAGTTGTAGCCACCCAACCAGCCGGTGACGTCGACCACCTCGCCAATGAAGTGAAGACCGGCCACCCGCCGGCTCTGCAGGTCCTGCGACTGGAGTTCGCGCGTGTCCACCCCGCCGGCCATGACCTCGGCCTTGCGCCAGCCTTCGCTGCCATCGGGTGTCAGCGACCAGCACGCCAGGCTTTCGCCCAGGCGCTGCAGATCGCGGTCCTTGACCTCGGGCAGCGGGCGCGACGCAGGCAGGCCCAGGTATTGCAGCCAGGTCTGCGCCAGCCGCTCTGGCAGGTGCGTGGCCAGCACATTGCCCAGGTGCCGTTGGCTGCCCGCCTTGGCTTGGCGCAGGGCCTCGCCCAGGCCCGGCGGCGCCAGGCGGATGCGCAGGGCCTGCCCGGGCTGCCAATAGCTGCTGGCCTGCAACACGGCCGGCCCGCTGAGGCCGCGGTGGGTGAACAGCAGGTCCTCGGTGAAGCGCCCCGCCGCGCCGCCCTTGCGCCCGCCGCCCGCTGCGCCGGCCTCGATGTCGACCTCCAGCGACAGCCCCGCCAACGCCGAAAAGGGCGCCCAGACGGTTTCGGCAAAGGTCAGCGGCACCAGGGCCGCCCTGGGCTCCACCAATCGGTGTCCGAACTGTTTGGCCAAGCGCAGGCCCCAGTCGCTGGCGCCGATTTTCGGGATCGACAGCCCTCCAGTGGCCACCACCAGCCGCGCCGCGCCGACCGGGCCGCGATCGGTGTCCAGTTCGAAGCCCGTGCCGGCCGCGCGCACGGCGACCACTTTGCAGGGCTGCCAGCGCTCGACCCCGCCTGCGGCGCATTCGTCCAGCAGCAGCTGGATGATCTGATCGGAGGAGTCGTCGCAGAACAGTTGGCCGCGGTGCTTCTCGTGGAAAGCGATGCCGTGGCGACGTACGAGAGCGATGAAGTCTGCCGGGGTGTAGCGCGCCAGTGCGGAGCGGCAGAAATCCGGGTTGTCCGACACGAACTGCGCCGGGCTGGTGTCGCGATTGCTGAAGTTGCATCTCCCGCCACCCGATATGCGGATCTTCTCGGCCACCTTGATGGCGTGGTCGATGACCAGCACGCGCCGGCCGAGCTGCCCGGCAATGCCGGCACAGAACAGGCCGGCCGCCCCAGCGCCGACGATGACGGCGTCGAAGTTCTGCATGCGGCCGATTATCCTGCGCCCTGCCGGGCTAGCATGTGGCAGCAGCTTGGCGGTTCAATTCAGGACGGAACCGCCGATGACCTGTCATCCCTTCCCTGACTGAAAAGTGCATTGCCAGGGGGACTCTCCGCGGCGCCAGAGGGCGGCGCGCACCTCGGAGGCGCATGACGATGGAGACAATGAGAGTCGATCGCCACCCGGACCCCCGCCGCCTGCAAGCGGCGCTGGCCGTGCTGCTGGACGCCGTGCTGGCGCGCGGCGATGAACTCCTGTCGGTGAAGGACGCTGCCAGTGGCCGCTATCTGCATGTCAACACGGCGATGGCGCAATGGCTGGGGCACCCCGGGGCCGACGTCGTCGGCCACACCGACGCCGAACTGTTGGACGCCCCGCTGGCCACCGCGATGCGGGCGGCCGAGCAGGCGGCAATGGCACACGTCGCGCCCCTGCGCAGCGAACATCATTGCGACTGGCGTGGCAGCGCGCGTGACTTCGATGTCCTGCGTTTGCTGATCCCCGCAGACCTTGGGGTCGCCGACGCTCCGCGCTGGCTGTGCGCAGTCTGGACGGACCTGGACCCACAGCGCCGCCATGAAGACCAGTTGCGCACGGCGCTGGCACAGATCGAAGCGCAGCAGCGGGCCAATGACGCACTGCGCCGCGAACTGGCCAACCAGGCCGTGCGTGACGCCGCCTCCGGTCTGGCGACCCGTTCGCATTTCGACGACCAGGTGCGGCGCGAGGTCGACCTGTCGATGCGCGAGCACCGCGAATTCGCCATCGTGTTCATCGACATCGACCCGCCCACGCCGGCCGTGCAGGCGCTGGGCGAGCCCGGCCGCCACCGAGTGCTCGATGCCGTGGGCCGGCTGCTGCGCGGTGGCACACGCGCGATGGACGCCTCCTGCCTCTACGACGAACAGCGTTTTGCAGTCCTGCTGTCGGGGGTGGGGCTGGCGACGGCGCACTCGCGCATGGAAGGGCTGCGCCGCCAGTGCGCGACGCAGATCGTCATGCACGAGGGCCAGGCATTGCGCTTCACGGTGGCGATGGGCGTGGCCAGCTTTCCGCACACCGCACACACCCAGGAGGAACTGGTGGTGGCCTGTGAAGCCGCGCTGGCCGAGGCTCGCCGCCGCGGCGGCAACCACGTCACTCTGGCGGCGATCCGTTTCGAGGCGCTGCGCTAGGCGGCCTGACTCTGAAGCCGCGGTCGCGGTGCGGTCGCGACCGCTGCAGGCCCGGTTCCGTCAAGCGCTGAACGCCCGGTGCAGCATCGACGCCGCCAGGCCCAGCAACAGCAGCGCAAACAGTCGCTTCAGGCGCTGCACGTCGATGCGGTGCGCTGTGCGGGCGCCCAGTGGTGCCAGCAGCACGCTGGCAGTGGCGATGACACCCAGGGCAGGCAGGTAGAGGTAGCCGAAGGCGCCAGGCAGGGCGGGCGCCAGGTTTCGGCCGCTGATCAGGTAGCCGGCGGTGCTGGCCAGCGCGATCGGAAAGCCCAGTGCCGCCGCCGTGCCCACCGCCTGGCGCATGGGTACGTTGCACCGGGCCATGAAGGGCACCGACAGGAAGGCCCCGCCGGCCCCCAGCAGCCCGGACGCAAAGCCGATGCCGGCGCCGGCCGCGGTCTGCCCCGCACGGCCGGGCAGCATCCGGCCCGGCCGGGGCGGGCGATTGCGCAGCAGGTTGAGGGCCGACCAGGCGATGAAGAACGCGAAGATCAACGCCAGGCCCTGTCCCTTCAGCACCGCAAACGCGCCGGCCCCGGCCAGCAACCCACCGCCGACGATGCCCGGCGCCAGCGTGCGCACGAGGTCCCAGCGCACCGCACCGCGGCCGTGATGGGCGCGCACGCTGGACAGCGAGGTGAAGGCGATGGTGGCCATCGAGGTGGCGATCGCCATCTTCACCGCCAGCGTCGTGGGCACGCCGCGCGCTTCCAGGATGAAGGTCAGGAAGGGCACCATCAGCATGCCGCCGCCGACCCCGAGCAGCCCGGCGAGGAAGCCGCCGGCCACGCCCAGGGCCAGCAATTGGGCCAACAGCAGGGGGCTCAGGTCCAACAAGCGCGGTCCGACTTCAACTTTGCGGCGCGACTGCCGGCGAAGCCAGCAGCGTCAGCACGGCCTGCCACTGGGCATCGGTGACGGGCGTGATCGACAGGCGGTTGCCACGCTGCAGCACGCGCATGCCCGCCAGCGACGGTGAAACGCGCATCTCGGGCAGGCTGAGCAGTCGCGTCTTGCGCTGCAGCGCGACGTCGATCTGCAGCCAGCGCGGTGCGTCGCGCGGGCTCTTGCCGTCGAAGTAGGGGCTGGCTGGCTCGAACTGCGTCGCATCGGGCACCGGCATGCCGGCGATGCGTGCCAGGCCAGCGATGCCGGGCGCGGAGCACGACGAGTGATAGAAGAGCACGCCATCGCCGGGCTGCATCTCGTCGCGGATGAAGTTGCGCGCCTGGTAGTTGCGCACGCCGGTCCAGGACAGGGTCTGCTGCGGTGCGTGCGTGAGGTCGTCGATCGAGGCCTCGGCAGGCTCACTTTTCATCAGCCAGTAAGGCATGGGCGAACGGGCTGCGTCAGAGCGGTGCGTCAGTACGGTGAGTCAGCGCGACGGGAACAGGGTTCGCGAGGCGCTCCGGTGCCGGATAAGGTGTCCGCCGTGACCTGTGAGCCGCATTCCTGAACCCTCAGGGAAGTTCAGGTGGGCGAGGTCAGCCGAGCTTCGGGTTCATCTGACGCGAGACGATCACACCAGCCCGGCAATGTTCCAAGCCCTGGCTCAATGAGCATCGGTCCAAGGAAATATAGAGCTCACCGATCACAACGGACGAATCCATTCTAGACCTCGGATCTGCGCCGTGCGCTGCCAATTCGGCCAGCACGAGCGCGCCTGAAATCACAACAACTGGCCGTCGTTGCCCAGGGCTGCGTCGATGCGCCGCAGCAGGCCGTCCAGGTCGATGTCAGTGGCTTGCGCCGGCCCCGCCGCCGGCCCCGCCGTCTGCCCCGGATTACCCGCTTTTGCCGCCGTTGCCGCTGTCGGCGGCGCCACCGCAGCCGATGTGGCGACATGTGCTCGGGCCGCCGGGGCTGCGCCCGCCTCGCCCATCTGCCAGGCCAGGTTGAGCGCCGCGAGCACGGCTATGCGCTCGCGCGCCTTGACCTTGCCGGCGTCACGGATGGCGCTCATCTCGCGGTCCACCTGGGCCACCGCGGCCTGCAGTTGGGCCTCGCCGCCGGGCGGGCAACCCAGCACGTAGCCCTGGCCGAGGATCGTCACTTCCACCTGCTTCACGATGCGTCTCCGGCGGGGCTGCGGCGCTCGGCCGGGCCGCCCTCGGGCAGGCGGGCGAGCAGGGCGTCGATGCGTGCGCGGGCCGCCGCCAGGCGCGACTTCAGACTGTCGCGTTCAATGCTGACGGCGGCCAGCTGTTGCTCCATCAGCGTGCTGGTGCGCTGGAGTTCCTCGTGTCGCAGCACCAGGCGGTCCACCCGTTCGGCAAGGTCTTGCAGCGTGGCCATCGTGGCGTCATCCCCCGGTCGGAATTGTAGGTGTGGCTCCGGCCGGCGCGAGCCGGCCGGACAGCTTGCGGCCATGGTCGCAATACCCGCGCACGGCACAGCGCCCGCATTGGGGCGACCGCGCAGTGCAGACATAGCGGCCGTGCAGGATCAGCCAGTGGTGTGCGTCGACGAGATAGGCCGCGGGCACGCGCCGCAGCAGGGCCATCTCGACCTGCAGCGGGTTGCGCCCGGGCGCCAGGCCGGTGCGATTGGCGACGCGAAAGATGTGGGTGTCCACGGCCATCGTCGCCTCGCCGAAGGCCACGTTCAGCACCACGTTGGCGGTCTTGCGGCCGACACCGGGCAGGGCTTGCAGCGCCTCGCGGCTGCGTGGCACCTCACCGCCGTGTTGCTCGACCAGGATGCGGCAGGTCTCGACCAGGTGCTTCGCCTTGGTACGGAACAGGCCGATCGTGCGGATGAGCTCGGTCACGCCATCCACCCCCAGCGCGCGCATGGCCTGCGGGGTGGGCGCCAGTGCGAACAGCCGCTTCGTCGCCTTGTTGACGCCGACGTCGGTGGCCTGGGCCGACAGCAGCACGGCGGCCAGCAGTTCGAACACGCTGGTGTATTCGAGCTCGGTCTGCGGCCGCGGGTTGGCCGCCTGCAGGGTGGTGAAGAAGGGCGCGATGTCGCCGGTGCGCATGGTGGATATGTGGGTCGCGCGCCTGAGGACGGTCAGCCCGGTGCCCTGGCTCGCGCGCGCGCCAGTGCGGCTTCGACCACCGCCTTCTTGCGCTCCAGCGCCTCGTCGCCTTCCAGCCGCGAATGGGACGCCAGATCGGCCAGCTTCAGCGCCGCCCGTGCGGCCAGGCGCTCGTCGTTCTCGCGCGCGCTGCGTGCGGTGCGCAACTGGTGCCAAGCGTAGCGCGAGCGCGCGGCATCGGCCTTTGGTGCGCTCCACGCGGCCCATCCGGTGGCTTCGCCGCTGGGCGCAGGGTGCAGTTCAATGCAGTCCACCGGGCAGACGGGAATGCAAAGCTCGCAACCGGTGCAATCGGCTTCGACCACGGTGTGCATCAGCTTGGAGGCGCCGACGATGCAGTCCACCGGGCAGGCCTTGATGCACAGCGTGCAGCCGATGCACCAGGCCTCGTCGATGACAGCCACGCGACGCCGCCCTTCGTTGCCGTGCACGGGGTCCAGCGGCAGGGCGGGCTGGCCCGTGATCTCGGACAGACGCACGATGCCTTCAGCGCCACCGGGCGGGCAGCGGTTGATGGGCGCCTGGCCGCTGGCAATGGCCTCGGCATAGCGGCGGCAGTCCGGGTAGCCGCAGCGGGTGCACTGCGTCTGCGGCAGCGCGGCGTCGATGCGGGCGCTGAGTTCGGCCTGCTCGCTCGGCAAGGCCATGTCTGGGGCAGGAGAGGTCACCGCCGCATTGTCTGCTGCGCTGACCTGTCCGGTGGGTCGGCCGGGTCGGCCGGGCCGGGCCGGGCGTTGCCTCAGGCCGCCTTGCGCGCCGCCACCGCCTTGTCGTGGCGCTGGATGAAGGACTTGACCTCGGGGTAGACATGCTCGCGCCAGCGCCGGCCCGAGAAGATGCCGTAGTGGCCGGCGCCTTCGACGTCATAGTGGAACTGGCGGCTCTTCGGAATGCCGGTGCACAGCCCGTGCGCGGCCTTGGTCTGGCCGGCGCCGGAAATGTCGTCCAGTTCGCCTTCGATCGTCAGCAGCGCCGTGCCGGTGATGTCCTGCGGCCGCACAAGTTCGCCCCTCACCGTCCAGGTGCCGTTGACCAGCGCGAAGTCCTGGAACACGGTCTTGATGGTGTCCAGGTAGTACTCGGCCGGCATGTCCAGCACCGCGTTGTACTCGTCGTAGAACTGGCGGTGACTTTCAGCGCTGTCGTCGTCGCCGCGGATCAGGTCGCGGAAATAGTCGTAGTGGCTGGACAGGTGGCGGTCGGGGTTCATCGCCACGAAGCCGGTGTGCTGCAGGAAGCCCGGGTACACCCGTCGTCCGGCGCCGGGGAAGTTGGCCGGCACGCGGAAGATGACGTTGTTCTCGAACCAGCTGTGGCTCTTGTTCATCGCCAGGTTGTTGACGGCGGTGGGGCTCAGCCGCGCGTCGATCGGGCCGCCCATCATCGTCATCGTGCGCGGCAACGGCTCGCCGCGGCTGGCCATCAGCGACACCGCCGCCAGCACCGGCACGGTCGGTTGGCAGACGCTGATGACGTGGGTTTCCGGACCGATGTGGCGGATGAACTCCTGCACGTACTCGATGTAGTCGTCGAGATGGAAGGCGCCGTCGCTCAGCGGCACCATGCGCGCATCGGTCCAGTCGGTCACGAACACCTTGTGGTCCTGCAGCAGGCATTTGACGGTGTCGCGCAGCAAGGTGCTGTGGTGGCCCGACAGCGGCGCCACCACCAGTACCGAGGGCTGGCCCTTCATGCGGTCGAGTGCGCTTGATTCGTCGGTGAAGCGCTTGAAGCGCAGCAAGCGGCAGAAGGGCTTTTGCACCGCCACCTGTTCCTGCACCGCGATCTCGACGTCACCCACCATCGAGCCGGTGATGCCGAAGGCCGGCTTCTCGTACTCCTTGGCCAGCCGGTGCATCAGGTCGAGGCTGGCCGCCATCCGCTGCGCGCCGGGCGCGTGCGCGAAAGGCGACAACGGGTGGCTGTAGAGCTTGGCCGTCGCGCTGGCGAACTCTGAGAACGGCGACATCATCGCGCGCTGGGTTTCGTACCACTGATAAAGCATCTGTCGGTCTCCTTGTCCACCTCGGGCTGCCCCGCCAGTCTTCTCCGGTCGGGGCGCTGAACCTGCGCGGCGGCGATGTTGCAGTGCAGCAAACAGGCACCAGTATGCGCCGTGTTGCTTGATCCTGCCTTGCAACGGTGTGCTGCAAGGCCGGAAACAGCGGGGTTTCAGTCGCCCATCACCGCGCCGATGGCGTGCACGACCGTGCCCAGGTTGCCCGGATTCAGCGCTGCCACGCAGATGCGCCCAGATTGCAGGCCGTAGACGCCAAACTCGTCGCGCAGGCGGTCCATCTGCGGCGCGCTCAGGCCGGAATAGCTGAACATGCCCATCTGGCGGGTGATGTAGTCCAGCTCGCCAGGCACACCGGCAGCCCGCAGTTGCGTCACCAGCGCGACGCGCATGGCGCGGATGCGTTCACGCATGCCGGCCAGTTCTTCTTCCCACAAGGCGCGCAGGGCGGGTGTGGTCAGCACCGTGGCGACGAGATGGGCGCCGAAGGTCGGTGGCGTGCTGTAGTTGCTGCGGATCACGATCTTCAGCTGCGACAGCACCCGTGCGCACTGGCCCTTGTCGGCGCAGACGACGCTGAGTGCGCCCGCGCGTTCGCCGTACAGCGAGAAGCTCTTGGAAAATGAGGTCGAGACGAAGAAGTCCAGACCCGAGGCCAGGAACATCTGCACCGCCGCCCCGTCCTCGGCGATGCCGGTGCCAAAGCCCTGATAGGCCATGTCCAGGAAGGGCACCAAGCCAGTGTCGCGGCAGGCAGCGACGACTTCGGCCCACTGCGCTGGCGTCAGGTCGCAGCCGGTGGGGTTGTGGCAACAGGCATGCAGCACGACGATGGTGCCGGCCGGCGCGGCGCGCAATGTGGCGAGCATGGCGGGAAAGCGCACGCCGCGGGCTGCGGCGTCGTAGTAGGGGTAGGTCTCGACGGGGAAGCCGGCGTTGCTGAACAGCGCGCGGTGGTTTTCCCAGCTCGGGTCGCTGATCAGCACCTTGGCTGCGGGCAGCAGCTTCTTCAGCAGGTCGGCGCCCAGCTTCAGCCCCCCGGTACCGCCCAGGGACTGCACGGTGGCGATGCGGCCGGCCGTCACCGCCGGGCTGTCGGCGCCGAAGACCAGGCCCTGCACCGCCTGGTCGTAGGCCGCGATGCCGTCGATCGGCAGGTAACCCTTGGGTCGGGGCGCGGCCAGCAACTGCTGTTCGGCCGCCGCGACGCACTTCAGCACTGGCAGCTTGCCGTTTTCGTCAAAGTACACCCCGACGCCCAGGTTGACCTTGCCGGGCCGGGTGTCTGCGTTGAACTGTTCGTTGAGCCCGAGGATGGGGTCGCGGGGCGCCATCTCGACGTCTGAGAAGAGGGTCATCGTGGGTTTCCTGAAGCTGCGGTACGCTGCCGGGTTGACCCGCAATCTTAGGACGCCCCGATGAGCCCGACGGTCGTGAACGTGACAGGGCGCAGCGCGCCGAAGAACGCAGGCCAGCAGAACGGTGCCAGCCAGGCAGGCACCTCGGCGCCGGCCGTGCCCACAGCCACTGTCCCGGTGGCCGACAACACGCCACCGGCCGGCGACTTCGTCAGCTTCCCCGACTCGCCCTTCCAGCTGTTCCAGCCTTACCTGCCGGCCGGCGACCAGCCCACCGCCATCGCGCAGCTGGTCGAAGGCATCGAAGACGGCCTGACCTACCAGACCCTGCTGGGCGTCACCGGCTCGGGCAAGACCTTCACGATGGCCAATGTCATCGCACGCATGGGCCGGCCGGCGATCGTGTTCGCGCCCAACAAGACACTGGCCGCGCAGCTGTACAGCGAGTTCCGCGAGTTCTTCCCCAGGAACGCCGTCGAGTACTTCGTCAGCTACTACGACTACTACCAGCCCGAGGCCTACGTGCCGCAGCGCGACCTGTTCATCGAGAAGGACAGCGCCATCAACGAGCACATCGAACAGATGCGCCTGTCGGCCACCAAGAGCCTGCTGGAGCGGCGCGACGTCGTCATCGTCGCCAGCGTCTCGGCCATCTACGGCATCGGCAACCCCAGCGACTATCACAAGATGGTGATGACGCTGCGTGTGGGTGACCAGCTGGGACAGCGCGACGTCATCGCGCAGCTGATTCGCATGCAGTACAAGCGCAACGAGATGGACTTCAGCCGCGGCAGCTTTCGCGTGCGCGGCGACACCATCGATGTCTTCCCGGCCGAACACAGCGAACTGGCACTGCGCATCGAATTGTTCGACGACGAGATCGAGAGCCTGCAGCTGCTGGACCCGCTGACCGGCCGCATCCGGCAGAAGATCCCGCGCTTCACGGTCTACCCGAGCAGCCATTACGTGACCCCGCGCGAGCGCGTGGTCGATGCCATCACGACCATCAAGGACGAGTTGCGCGAGCGCCTGGACTTCTTCGTCAAGAGCGGCAAGCTGGTCGAGGCCCAGCGCCTGGAGCAACGCACGCGCTTCGACCTCGAGATGCTGCAGGAGGTGGGGCACTGCAAGGGCATCGAGAACTACACCCGCCACCTGTCTGCGGCCCAACCCGGCGACCCGCCGCCCACCCTGGTGGACTACCTGCCCAGCGACGCGCTGATGTTCCTTGACGAGAGTCATGTGCTGATCGGCCAGTTCGGCGGCATGTACAACGGCGACCGGGCACGCAAGACGACGCTGGTGGAGTACGGCTTCCGCCTGCCCAGTGCGCTGGACAACCGGCCGCTGAAGTTCGAGGAGTTCGAACGCAAGATGCGCCAGGCCATCTTCGTCAGCGCCACGCCCGCCAATTGGGAAAAAGAACACACCGGCAAGGTGGTCGAACAGGTGGTGCGCCCCACCGGCCTGATCGACCCCATCGTCGAGGTGCGCCCGGCCGGCCGTCAGGTGGACGACGTATTGCAGGAGATCCGCGACCGCGTCGTCATCAACGAGCGCGTGCTGATCACGACGCTGACCAAGCGCATGGCCGAGCAACTGACCGACTACCTCAGCGACAACGGCGTCAAGGTGCGCTACCTGCACAGCGACGTCGACACCGTCGAGCGGGTCGAGATTTTGCGCGACCTGCGCCTGGGCACCTTCGACGTGCTGGTGGGCATCAACCTGTTGCGCGAGGGTCTGGACCTGCCCGAGGTGTCGCTGGTGGCGATCCTCGACGCCGACAAGGAAGGCTTCCTGCGCGCCGAGCGTTCACTCATCCAGACCATCGGCCGCGCGGCGCGCAACCTCAATGGCAAGGCCATCCTTTACGGCGACCGCATCACCGACAGCATGAAGGCGGCGATGCACGAGACCGAGCGCCGTCGCGACAAGCAGATCGCGCACAACCTGGCCATGGGCATCACGCCGAAGGCGCTGAACAAGAAGGTGCGCGACCTGATCGACGGCGTGGTGTCCGACAAGACGGCCAAGGACGAACTGCAGGCGGCCAAGGCCGCAGCCGAGGTCGAGGCGCTGAGCGAGAAGGACCTGGGCAAGCGCATCAAGGCGCTTGAGCGTCAGATGCTGGAGCACGCGCGCAATCTCGAATTCGAGAAGGCGGCGCGCACCCGCGACCAGTTGGCGCTGCTGCGCGAGCAGGCCTTCGGCGCGACAGGGCACGACGTCAATGTCGTGCCGCTGTTGCCTGCGCGCGGCGGGGCCTGAACGCGCCCGGCGTCAATCGCCTGACGACTGGCGCCGCTGCCGCACCAGCCGCCGCACCAGCCGCCGGACCAGCCACAGCGCGGCCAGCGCGAGACCGCTGAGCGCCAGGCTGCCGGGCGTGCCCACCGGCTGGCTGTCGACGTCGCGGCGCGCGCCGTCACGGTCGCCTTCTCGATCGGCGTAGCGCAGGCCATCGGGCAGTTGGCGGATGCGCTGTTCGGGTGGCAGGCGCATCCAGGGCCGCGGGTCGGCCGTGGTGGTGGCAGCAGCGGTGGCGGTGCCACGGGCGGTGGCGTCACCGTGCGAGGCCCTGGGCGTGGGTGCCGCTTCACGCACATACCGCTGCCCCAACACCGACACGTTGCCACACACGTCGGGCACCATCACCGCGTAGATGCGGCCGTCGTCGTCCATGGCCTCGTACAGGTCGCCGCCTTCGCTGTGACCCGCCGTGAAGTTGATGCGCGTGTCCACGCACAGCGTCATGCCGTATGTCATGGCCACGCGCCGGGGGTCGAACTCGCGGCCGCTGCGCTCGGCGCGGATCACGGCATTGCCGATGTGCACACGGTCGACGCGACGCCCGGCGTGGATGTCGGCTGCGATCTGCTTCACCACCGTGGGCGATAACGTGGCGGTCTGCAGGGCCTGCACGGCCGAACCGCGAGAGGGGTTGCGGCCTGGCAGGCCCCAGGCGCAGTGACGCCGCACGCGCAGCAGCGCGCCTTCAGCTTCGGTGTAGCCGCGGGGTTCGTCCTCCATCGCCTGCGCCGGCAGCAGGCTGTGCAAGGGATGGGCAGGGGCCAGTCGTTCGCCTTCGAGGTGGGTGCCGCGATGCACCACGTGGTTGCCGACCATCACCGCCTCCGTGGGTACGGGTCGCAGCATCCAGGCCGTGGCTGCCGCCACCAGCAGGCCCCCGGCCGCAAGACCCAGCGCCTGGCGGGCATGGGGCCGAGCCCGCCGCGTCAGGAGCGTCAGCGACCCGAGGGCGGACGTCGTTGCGGACGTCATGGCGGACGTCATGGCCGACTTTGGGGCCGACCCCAGAGCCAACCACGGGGCCGACGGTTGGGCGTGACCGCACAGTGCCGCCACGCCCGTGGCCGGCTGCGGCAGCAGGCCCGCCCAGCCGCAGTCCGGTTGCCTGCAGCGCCAGCGCCGATGTCCGGGCCGCTGGCGTTCCACGCGGTTGCGCCGAGTGCGCACCAGCGGGTGTTCGCAACGGGGGCAGGCGGGCGTGGATTCCGGCATGGGGCAAGGGAGAAGGGGCGTGCCTGGCGGTGGTTGCGACAGCCAGGCTGTGCCACCATCCGACGGGAATGCTGAAAGAACCCCTCTTTATCGGCCGCTGGCGCGCCGCCCTGAATCTCTCGGGCGCCGCGGCCGTGTTTTGGACGCTGGCCATGCCGGCGGCGTCGCAGCCATCGGCACCCGCGGCTGTGTCGTCAACGACGTCGGAGACCCACGCCGAGCGGGGTCTGCTCGACGCCATCAACGACTACCGCCGCACGCAGGGCCGCGCCGCCTGGGCCGCCGAGCCCGCGCTGGCTGCGGTGGCACGGGCGCACAGCCAGGCCATGCTGCAGCGCGGCCGCTTCAGCCACGACGGCTTCCCGCACCGGGCCGAAAGCACCGGCAGCGCGTTGTGCGTGGAGAACCTCCTGCAAGGAACGGTCACGCCGGCACGGGCAATACGGCTGTGGACGGCTTCGGGTGAACACCGCCACAACCTGCTGGAGCCGGGTGCTCGCTTTGCCGGCATCGGCATCGCAGGGCGCTTCGTCACGCTGTTGGCCTGTGCCACGCCGCCGGACAATCCCGTCAGCGCAGACGCCGCGCCATTGCACGGCGGCACGCGATGAAGGCGGCTGCGCGTGCCCTGCGTCAGATCCGGGCGGGCATCACTCGTCTGCGCGAGCCGCGCGCCACCGAGCCCACGCAGCGGGTGCTTTTCGTCTGCATGGGCAACATCTGCCGCAGTCCCACAGCCGAGGGCGTGTTGCGCGGCAAGCTGCAGCATGCCGGGCTGGGCGCCCACGTGGCTGTCGATTCGGCCGGCACTCTGGGCGCTCATGCCGGCGAAGCGCCCGACGCCCGCGCCATTCGGGCTGCAGCGCGCCGCGGCTACGACCTGAGTACGCTGCGCGCGCGCCAGGTCCAGGCGATCGACTTCGAACGTTTCGACTGGATCCTGGCCATGGACAGCGCCAACCTGGACTGGCTGCGCGGCCGGGCCCCCGAGGCATCGGGATCCCGCCTGGGCCTGCTGCTGGACCATGCAGACCCGGCCCTGTTGGGCGGCAGCGATGCCGAAGTGCCTGACCCGTACTACGGTCCCGAGGCCGGTTTCGAGCGTGTGCTCGACCTGGTAGAAGCCGGCTGCGATGGGCTGGTGCTGCGGCTGGCCAACCCCTGGGCACCGCCGGCCCCGTTGAACCGGCGCTGAGGCGCCGCTCACGCCACGCCGTCTCTCAAGGCGGGCTTGCAACCCGGGCTTTCGACATGGGCGCCACGCCCGGGCCCACCCTGGTGTGCCAAGGGTGAACCGCCATCCTCAGCGCCCGGCCGACAGGCGCTCGCGGCTATACTTGAGCAAATCAGTAGGAATATCACCAAAGAGATTTCCCAGCCTGTCTGCGAACAGTTGCGAGAGCTTGAACGGCGCCCAGCGCGCCAAGGAGTACACGATGCGCCTCACCACCAAGGGCCGATTTGCCGTCACCGCGATGATCGATCTCGGGCTGCGCTCCCACGCCGGGCCGGTGGCCCTGGCCGCCATCAGCCAGCGCCAGCAGATTTCTCTGTCCTACCTCGAGCAGCTGTTCGGCAAGCTGCGCCGCCATGAACTGGTGGAAAGCACACGCGGCCCCGGCGGCGGCTATTCGCTGGGACGTGGCGCCGACGAGATCACGGTTGCCGACATCATCGTCGCCGTCGACGAGCCCATCGACGCCACCGGCTGCGCCGGCAAGGAAAGCTGCATGGGCGAGGACAGCGGCAAGTGCATGACGCACGACCTCTGGGCCAGCCTCAACAAGAAGATGATCGAGTACCTCAACTCGATCTCGCTGAAGAAGCTGGTCGACGAGCAACTCGCCAAGGGCGTGTCGATCGCAGAAGCGCCTGTCAAGCGCGCGATCTCGAGCCAGCCGGTGGTCAAGCCCATCAAGATCACGGCACCCAACTCGGTGTTCGCGCTCGGCAACTCGCTCGGCAGCGCGCTGAGCAAGTAAGCGGCGGGCTCTGCAGCACCGCGATCCGACACCACCCGACAACCTTTCAGCCCAGAGCGTTTCCCGGCCATGACCCCGCACTTCCCCATCTACCTCGACTACGGTTCCACCTCTCCTTGCGACCCCCGCGTCGTCGACGCGATGATCCCGTGGCTGCGTGAACACCACGGCAACCCCGCCAGCCGCAGCCATGCCTGGGGGTGGGAGGCCGAGGCCGCAGTGGAGAAGGCACGAGAGCAGGTCGCCAGCCTGATCCATGCCGACCCGCGCGAGATCGTCTGGACCAGTGGTGCCACCGAGAGCAACAACCTCGCGATCAAGGGCGCGGCGCATTTCTACAGCAGCCGCGGCAAGCACCTCGTGACGGTGAAGACCGAACACAAGGCCGTGCTCGACACCTTCCGCGAACTGGAGCGCCAGGGCTTCGAGGCCACTTACCTCGATGTCGAGGAAAACGGCCTGCTGGACTTCGACAAGTTCAAGGCCGCGCTGCGCCCGGACACCATCCTGGCCTCGGTCATGCTGGTCAACAACGAGATCGGCGTGATTCAGGACCTGCACGCCATCGGCGCCCTTTGCCGCGAGCGCGGCATCGTGCTGCACAGCGACGCAGCCCAGGCCACGGGCAAGCTGCCGATCGACATGACCACATTGCCGGTCGACCTGCTGAGCCTGGCCAGCCACAAGACCTACGGCCCCAAGGGCATCGGTGCGCTGTATGTGCGTCGCAAGCCGCGGGTGCGGCTGGAAGCGCAGATGCACGGTGGCGGCCACGAACGTGGCATGCGCAGCGGCACCTTGCCCACCCACCAGTGCGTGGGCATGGGCGTGGCCTTTGCCATCGCCCAGGCCGAGATGGGCACCGAGAACGAACGCATCCGCATGCTGCAGCAGCGGCTGCTGAACGGCATCGCGGACATCGAAGAGGTGTACATCAACGGTGACCTCGAGCGGCGCGTGCCGCACAACATCAACGCCAGCTTCAACTTCGTCGAGGGCGAGAGCCTGATCATGGGCGTGAAGGGCATTGCTGTCAGTTCGGGCAGTGCCTGCACCAGCGCCAGTCTGGAGCCCAGCTACGTGCTGCGCGCCCTGGGCCGCAGCGACGAACTGGCGCACAGCAGCCTGCGCATCACCATCGGCCGCTTCACGACCGAGGCCGAGATCGATTACGCCATCCAGACCCTTCAAGACCGCGTGGCCAGGCTGCGCGAACTTTCGCCGCTGTGGGAGATGTTCAAGGACGGCATCGACATCAGCAGTATCCAGTGGGCTGCCCACTGACCCCAGCAACAGACACAGGAGCACTGACATGGCCTACAGCGAAAAGGTGATTGACCATTACGAGAACCCCCGCAACGTCGGCGGCTTCGACAAAGGTGACGACAACGTCGGCACCGGCATGGTCGGTGCGCCCGCCTGCGGCGACGTCATGAAGCTGCAGATCAAGGTCAACGCCGAGACCGGGCTGATCGAGGATGCACGATTCAAGACCTACGGCTGCGGTTCAGCCATCGCCAGCAGTTCGCTCATCACCGAATGGGTGAAGGGCAAGACCCTGGACGAGGCGCTGACGATCAAGAACACCAACATCGCCGAAGAACTGGCGCTGCCGCCGGTCAAGATCCATTGCTCCATCCTGGCCGAGGACGCCATCAAGGCGGCGGTGCAGGACTACAAGTCGCGCCACGGCACCACGGCCGCCGCTGCCGCCGCCGAGCACATCGCCGCCGCCCACTGACCTTCACGCTGCCCGCACCAAGATGCCTGTCACCCTCACCGAATCGGCGGCACGCCATGTGTCGCGCTACATCAGTCGTCGCGGCAAGGGCGTTGGAGTGCGCCTGGGCGTCAAGACCACGGGCTGCTCGGGCCTGGCCTACAAGCTGGAATACGCCGACGACATTGCGCCCGAGGACCGGGTGTTCGAAGACCGCGGCGTCAAGGTGCTGGTCGACCCGAAGAGCTTGCCCTACATCGACGGCACCGAACTCGACTTCGTGCGCGACGGCCTGAACGAGGGGTTCAAGTTTTTGAACCCGCGCGAAAAGGACCGCTGCGGCTGCGGAGAGTCGTTCCGCGTCTAGGCGTCACAGCGTCCAGCCACCAGGGCGCGGTTGAAGGCCGCGCCTTCTGGTTTTCAGCCCTCGCTTACGCCTCCGCCTCGCCTCCGCCACGCCCCCACACGGACGGCACGCCCCACGGACCCCCGCTTGAAGCTCACCGACGACGATTTCACGCTCTTCGGCTTGCCCCCGAAGCAGGCCCAGGACCGCGCTCGGATCGACGCCCTTTGGCGCGACCTGCAGGCCCGCGTCCACCCCGACCGCTTTGCCGCCGAAGGCGCGGCTGCGCAGCGTGTGGCCATGCAATGGGCCGTGCGTGTGAACGAGGCCTACCGGCGTCTGAAAGACCCGCTGCTGCGCGGCGCCTACCTGTGTGAACTGCGGGGGACGCCCATTCAGGCCGAGGACAACACCGCCATGCCGGGCACCTTCCTGATGCAGCAGATGGAGTGGCGCGAGGCGCTCGACGAAGCTGTCGACCTGCCCGCCGTGCAGGCGCTGGAGGCCGACGTCGCCACGCACGAAGAGGCATTGCACGAGGATCTGCAACTGGCGCTGGACGTGCGTGACGACGCGGCCACGGCAGCGGCGACGGTGCGCGCGCTGATGTTCGTCAGCCGTTTCCGCCAGGACATCGCCAAGCGCGTCGAAGCGCTGGATGCCTGAACGGCTGATTGCCCGAATCAGACCCCCCGAATCTCAAGACCATGGCCCTGCTGCAGATCTCCGAACCCGGCCAGGCGCCGGACCCCCATCAGCGCCGCATCGTGGTCGGCATCGATCTGGGCACGACCCATTCGCTGGTCGCCGCCATGCGCCATGGCGTGCCCGAGTGCCTGCCTGACGGGCAGGGGCGTGTGCTGCTACCCAGCGTCGTGCGGTATCTGGACGGCGGTCGGCGGCAGATCGGCTTCGAGGCCCGCGACGCGCAGGCCGAAGATGCTGCCCATACCGTGTCCTCGGCCAAG
>JBBSCX010000023.1:0-18142 GCA_038249905.1 Burkholderiales bacterium | reverse complement strand
GGAAGACTACAAGGCCAAGTTCGGTACCGAAGTGCAGATCTACGCCCCCTATGTCTACGACGCCGTGATGGTGATGGCCGATGCCATGGTCAAGGCCGACTCGGCCGATCCGGCCAAGTATCTGCCTGTGTTGAAGGCCACCGCCGGCTACAACGGCGTGACCGGCACCATTGCATTCGATGACAAGGGCGACATCAAGAACGGCGCGCTGACCCTGTACACCTACAAGGACGGCAAGAAGGAAGCGCTGGCCGTGGTTCGCTGAACCCGCACCGTCCTGCACCGGGGCCCTCGGCCCTGGTGTGTGGAAAAAGGGCTCCCGCGGGAACCCTTTTTTGTGGCCGATCCGGCGTTGCGTCCATGGGTAGGCACGAGGACCGCTGAGCACCCATCGAGCGTCCATGAAACGCCCATGAAAAAACCCGCCTCCAGGGCGGGTTCGGCTTGAAGCAGGGCGCCTCAGCGCAGCTTCACTTCCTTGTACAGCACGTGCTTGCGTGCCTTGGGGTCGAACTTCAGGAATTCGAGCTTTTGGGGCGTCGTCTTCTTGTTCTTGCTGGTGGTATAAAAGTGGCCGGTGCCCGCTGTGGACTCCAGCTTGATCTTTTCGCGTCCGCCTTTGCTGGCCATGGTGTGTGCTCCTGAATCAGATGGCGCCGCGGGCACGCAGGTCGGTGACGACCTGCTCGATACCCACCTTGTCGATCAGCCGCAGCGCGGCGTTGCTGATGCGAAGGCGAATCCAGCGGTTCTCGCTCTCGACCCAGAACCTGCGGTAGTGCAGGTTGGGCAGGAAACGACGCTTGGTCTTGTTGTTGGCGTGGGAAACATTGTTCCCCACCATCGGGCCCTTGCCCGTGACTTGACAGACGCGTGCCATGACGCTTCTCCGCGGTGATCGATGTTGGACGGGTCGCTGTGTTTCCGTCAGCGCACTTGCTTTCGAAAACTTCGCCTTCGAATGCAATGCCTTCGAAAACTCTCGACTCCTTTCAGGCTTGCTTCAAGCCTGAACGGATTCTTCGCGACCGGCAAAGCCTGCGATCATAGCCTGGAAATCAGCCTTCCTGTTGCTCCAGGAAGCGCTGCGCGTCCAACGCTGCCATGCAGCCCGTTCCGGCACTGGTGATGGCCTGGCGATAGACATGGTCCTGCACGTCGCCGGCAGCGAATACCCCGGGCACGCTGGTCATGGTCGCCATGCCATCCAGGCCGGTGCGCGTGATGATGTAGCCGTCTTTCATCTCCAGCTGGCCCTTGAAGATGTCGGTGTTGGGCCGATGGCCGATGGCGATGAAGCACCCCTTCAGCGTCAGCTCCTTGGTCGCGCCGTCGGCCGTGGCCCTCAGGCGCACGCCGGTGACGCCGCTGTCGTCGCCCAGCACCTCGTCCAGGGTCTGGAACAGGTGCAGTTCGATCTTTCCGGCGGCAGCCTTGGCATTGACCTTGTCGATGAGGATGGGCTCGGCGCGGAACTTGTCGCGGCGGTGCACCAAGTGCACCTTGCTGGCAATGTTCGACAGGTACAGCGCTTCTTCGACGGCGGTGTTGCCGCCGCCGATGACGCAGACCACGTCACCGCGATAGAAGAAACCGTCGCAGGTGGCGCAACCGCTGACGCCGCGGCCCATGAAGGCCTGCTCGCTGGGCAGGCCCAGGTACTTGGCACTGGCGCCTGTGGCCAGGATCAGCGCGTCGCAGCTGTAGTGCCCGCTGTCACCCTTGAGCAGGAAGGGGCGGCGGCTGAAGTCGACTTCGTTGATGTGGTCGAAGACGATCTTCGTGTTGAAGCGTTCGGCGTGCTGCAAGAAGCGCTGCATCAACTCGGGGCCCTGCACACCCATGGCATCGGCCGGCCAGTTGTCGACATCGGTGGTCGTCATCAACTGTCCGCCCTGGGCGATGCCGGTGATGAGCGTGGGTTGAAGGTTGGCGCGCGCGGCGTAAACCGCGGCGGTGTAGCCGGCGGGGCCGGAGCCGAGGATCAGGACACGCGAGTGCGTGGGCGTAGGCGTGGGCGTGGTGCTCATGGGGCTGTGGGGCAGGGGACGGGGTGGACGTGCCGCGTTGGGGCTTCAGGTTTCGACATGCAGGCGCGCATGTCGGCAGTTCGGAGTCATCAGGGTCGAGGCCAAGCGTCGCGCCGATCCCACGGGACAGCGTACATCGGGGCGAGCGCGCCCGGCGACAAGCTTGCGTATGGGCACAATAGCTGCGACCGCCTTGCATTCTTGCAGACCCGTCACGACCCGAGCACATCCGGCGGCACTGCCAACACGCCAGACCGGGCCACAACAAGAGGAGCCTGTCGATGTCGATGTTGTCGAACCTGGA
This sequence comes from Burkholderiales bacterium, assembly GCA_038249905.1. Classification (GTDB taxonomy): domain Bacteria; phylum Pseudomonadota; class Gammaproteobacteria; order Burkholderiales; family Burkholderiaceae_C; genus Rubrivivax. The sequence continues at coordinate 15,808 of JBBSCX010000023.1, read as the reverse complement.
TTTGATTCGCCGCGTGCCGTTGTTCTCGATGCTGACCGCCGAACAGGCGCAGGCGATTGCCGACAGCGTCGTCAAGCGACGTTTCCGTCGCGGTGAACTGGTGGTGGAGCAGGGCCGCAAAAGCAATGCCCTGTTCATCCTGCTGAACGGTCGTGCGCGTGTGCTGACGGCCGATTCGCGCGGTCGCGAGGTCATCCTCGCGGTGCTGGAAAGTGGCGACTATGTCGGCGAGATGAGCCTGATCGACAACGAATCGCACAGCGCCACCGTGCGCGCCGAGATCCAGACCGACATGCTGGTATTGCAGCGTGCCGACTTCACGCGCTGCCTGCCCGAGAACAGCACCCTGTCCTACGGGATCATGCGCGGACTGGTGCGGCGCCTGCGTCACGCGGACCGCCAGATCGAGAGTCTGGCGCTGCTGGACGTCTATGGCCGCGTCGCGCGCACGCTGCTGGAGATGGCCGAAGAGGTGGGCGGGCAGAAATTGATCCGCAACAAGGTCAGCCGCCAGGACATGGCCAAGGTGGTCGGCGCTTCGCGCGAGATGGTCAGCCGGGTGATGAAGGACCTGGAAGAGCGCGGCGTGATCGAGACGCAGGAGAACGGCTCGGTCGTCATCAAGGAACGGCTGTCGAACGATTGAGTCGTGCCCGCGTGAGCCCGGACTTCGGCCCCAGCGCCGGCCCTCGCTGCACCCTGGGCCGGCGCCCCGCTCGCTGCCCTGCTCACTGCCTTGGCTGCGTCCCTGGTCACTGCCCAGCTCACTGCCCCGGTCACTGAGAGCTCATCCGCGACAATCGGCGCATGAGCTTTCCTCTCGGTTCCCTGCAGGGTGATGCCACGGCTGTGACTGTGCGGCCGGCCGGCAGCGCCACACGCTGGCGCCAGCAGGCGCTGCTGCTGGCCGGTGCGCTGGCCTGGTTGCTGTTCGTGCTGGCGCTGGTGACGCACCATCCTGGCGATGCGGCCTTCACCACCTCGGGCGATGGCGGGGCTTTGAACAACCGCGCCGGATTGCTGGGTGCACGCGTGGCCGACGCGGTGTTTTTCCTGTTCGGCTTCTCGGCTTGGTGGCTGGTGCCGGTGAGCCTTCGCGCCTGGCTCGGCGCACTGGCGCGGCTGTTGCGCCATGGACGGACTGCCGACGAGACTTCCGACCACACCGCGGCCGACGGCAGGCCTTCTGCACGCACGCTGTTCTGGATCGGCCTGGCGCTGCTGCTGGCGGCCAGTTGCGCGCTGGAATGGACGCGCCTTTACCACTGGGAAGGCGCCGTGCCCGGCGGCCATGCCGGCGGCGTGCTGGGCCTGCTGCTGGGTCCGCTGTCGATGCAGTGGCTGGGCTTTGCAGGCTCGGGGGTGTTGTGGATCGCGCTCGGCGTGTGGGCACTGGCGATGGCGCTGGGATTTTCGTGGACGCGCGTGGCCGATGCCATCGGCACCTTCATCGACACCTGGCGCGAACGGCGCCACGGCCAGGCCGAGGTCGAACAGGACCGCCGCCTGGGCGAGCAGGCGCTGCGCGAACGTGAAAAGGTCGTGACCGAGCAGCGGCAGGACGAACAGAACCACGCGCCGCTGGTCATCGCACCGCCCGTGGTCGAGGTGCCCAAGTCGCAGCGTGTGGCCAAGGAACGCCAGCAACCGCTGTTTGCCGAACTCAAAGACACCAAGCTGCCGCAGGTCGACTTGCTCGACGCCGTGGGCGGCCGGCAGGAAACGGTGACGCCCGAGTCGCTGGAGATGACCAGCCGCCTGATCGAGAAGAAACTGAAGGACTTCGGCGTCGAGGTGCGGGTGGTCGCGGCCAGCCCGGGCCCTGTGATCACACGTTACGAGATCGAACCCGCCACGGGCGTCAAGGGCGCACAGATCGTCGGCCTGGCCAAGGACCTGGCGCGCAGCCTGTCGCTCGTCAGCATCCGCGTCGTCGAGGTCATCCCGGGCAAGAACTTCATGGCGCTGGAACTGCCCAATGCGCGCCGTCAGACCATCCGCCTGAGCGAGATCCTGGGCAGCGAGGTCTACAACGCCGCGGCGTCGATGCTGACCATGGGCCTGGGCAAGGACATCGTGGGCAACCCCATCGTTGCCGACCTGGCAAAGATGCCGCACTGCCTGGTGGCCGGTACCACCGGTTCGGGCAAGAGCGTGGGCATCAACGCGATGATCCTGAGCCTGCTCTACAAGGCCGAAGCGCGAGATGTGCGGCTGATCCTGATCGACCCGAAGATGCTGGAGATGAGCGTCTACGAAGGCATTCCGCACCTGCTGGCGCCGGTGGTCACCGACATGAAGCAGGCCGCCAACGCGCTGAACTGGTGCGTGGGCGAAATGGAGCGCCGCTACAAGCTGATGAGCAAGCTGGGCGTGCGCAACCTGGGCGGCTACAACAAGAAGATCGCCGAAGCCTACGACCGCGGCGAGAAGATCGGCAACCCCTTCAGCCTGACGCCCGAAGAGCCTGAACCACTGGAACGTCTGCCGCACATCGTGGTCGTCATCGACGAACTCGCCGACCTGATGATGGTGGTGGGCAAGAAGATCGAGGAGCTGATCGCCCGTCTGGCGCAGAAGGCACGTGCCGCGGGCATCCACCTGATCCTGGCCACGCAACGGCCCAGCGTGGACGTCATCACCGGCCTGATCAAGGCCAACATTCCGACACGGCTGAGTTTCCAGGTCAGCAGCAAGATCGACAGCCGCACCATCCTCGACCAGATGGGCGCCGAGGCACTGCTGGGCATGGGCGACATGCTCTACATGCCCAGCGGCACGGGCCTGCCGATCCGCGTGCACGGCGCTTTCGTCAGCGACGAGGAAGTGCACCGCGTGGTGAACTACCTGAAGACCCAGGGCGAGCCGAACTACATCGAAGGCATCCTCGAAGGCGGCATGCTGGAAGGCGAGGCCGACGCCTCGCTGGGTGCCGAGGGCCCCACCGGCGGCAGCGAAAGCGACGCCCTGTACGACCAGGCCGTGGCCGTGGTGCTGCAGCACAAGCGGGCGTCGATCTCCTTGGTGCAGCGCCACCTGCGCATCGGCTACAACCGTGCAGCGCGACTGTTGGAACAGATGGAAAAGAGCGGCCTGGTTTCGGCCATGGGCCATGCGGGCAACCGCGACATCATCGCTCCCCGAAGGGAAGAATGAAAACATTGAGCTGGATGGGTTTGACCGCCGCCCTGCTGCTGACCGGCACAGCCCAGGCCGACGCGGCCGACATGTTGCGTGCCTTCGTCCGCGATGTGAAGAGCGGCAGCGCCAGTTTCACGCAGACCGTCACCAGCACCGAGGGCGCACGCGGCCGCAGCAGCAGCGGACAGTTCGAGTTTGCGCGGCCGAATCGCTTTCGCTTCGCGTACACCAAGCCGTTCGAACAACTGATCGTCGCCGACGGCGCCAAGGTCTGGATGTACGACCCCGACCTGAACCAGGCCAGCTCGCGCCGCATCGGCGACGCCTTGGGGGCGACCCCGGCGGCGCTGCTGGCTGGCGCGTCGCTGGAGCAGGACTTCACGCTCAGCGCCGAGCCCGCACGCGACGGCATGGACTGGGCGCTGGCCAAGCCAAAGCAGAAGGACGGGGCGTTCCAGGCCCTGCGCGTGGGCTTCCGAGGCGGCGTGCTGGCGGCGGTCGAGATCACCGACAGCTTCGGCCAGCGTTCGGTGCTGCGCTTTGCCGACTTCGCGGCCAATGTGCCGGTGGCCGCAGAACGCTTCCGCTTCGTGCCGCCGGCCGGGGCCGACGTGATCGAGCAGTGAGTGACTGCGCAGGACCTGCTGTTCGGTGACGAACCGGGCGCGCGCCCCCAGGTCCAGATCGCCGGGCTGAACGCGGCGCTGCCGCTGGCCGAACGCCTGCGCCCACAGCGGCTGGACGAGGTCATCGGCCAGCGCCACCTGCTGGCACCGGGCCGTCCACTGCGCGCCGCCTTCGAGGGCCGGCGTCTGCATTCGATGATCCTGTGGGGTCCGCCCGGGGTCGGCAAGACGACGCTGGCGCGGCTGCTGGCGGGTGCGACCACGGCGCACTTCATCGTGCTGTCGGCGGTGCTGGCGGGCGTGAAGGAGATCCGCGAGGCGGTCGAGCAGGCGCGGGCCTTGCAGTCCACAGGCCGCGCCACGGTCGTCTTCGTCGACGAGGTGCACCGCTTCAACAAGGCGCAGCAGGACGCCTTCTTGCCGCATGTCGAAAGTGGCCTCTTCACCCTCATCGGCGCGACGACCGAGAACCCGTCCTTCGAGGTCAACTCGGCCCTGCTGTCGCGTGCCACGGTCCATGTGCTGAAGGCGCTGGACGAGACCGATCTGTCTGAGTTGCTGCAACGTGCGCGCCCGCTGCTCGCCGCGCCGCCGCTGTCGCCCGGCGCCGAGCAGCGCCTGGTCGCGCATGCCGATGGCGACGCTCGGCGGCTGCTCAATGCCTACGAGAACCTGGTCAGCGTCAATGCCGGCGCGGCGGTGCTCGACGAGCCGCTGCTGGAACGCACGCTGGGCGAGATGCTGCGCCGCGGCGACAAGGGCGGCGACGTTTTCTACGATCTCATCTCGGCCCTGCACAAGAGCGTGCGCGGCTCCGATCCCGATGCCGCGCTGTACTGGCTGGCGCGCCTGCTCGATGCCGGTGCCGATGCGCGTTATGTCGCACGCCGTCTGGTGCGCATGGCCAGCGAGGACATCGGCCTGGCCGATCCGCGTGCGCTGCGCCTGGCACTGGACGCGGCCGAGGTCTACGAACGGCTGGGCTCACCCGAGGGCGAACTGGCGCTGGCCCAGGCCGCCGTCTATTTGGCGGTGGCGCCGAAGTCGAACGCAAGCTACCAGGCCTGGAACGCCGTGCGCGCTGCCGTGCAGCAGGGAGGCACTCAGCCGGTGCCCGAGCACCTGCGCAATGCACCGACGCGGTTGATGAAGGACCTGGGTCACGGCAAGGGCTACCGCTACGCCCACGACGAGCCCGGCGGCTATGCGGCGGGCGAGACCTACTTGCCGCCGGCCCTGCAAGGCCAGCGCTGGTACCTCCCGGTGCCGCGAGGGCTGGAGGCGCGCATCGCCCAGCGCCTGGACGAACTGCGCGCGCTGGACGCGGCGGCCGCCGGTGCCGCGCCGGCCGAAGGCCCATCGGTGCCGGTGTCCGGAAGTTGAAACCCGGCCCCGCAAGCCGGGCCTGCGACACGACACGCGGCGTTTTCCAACGGGGGAAACACCGGCAGGGCGGCCAGCAAACCCCCTCCTACAATGAATTTCCAGTCCGACCCGGCCCTGTTCTTGCGTGCAGTCCCGGCGTTCCCGCAGCAACCGGCGTCATCGATGGAAACTTTCCTGCAGCAGATCATCAACGGCCTGGTGCTGGGCAGCATGTACGCGCTGGTGGCCCTGGGCTACACGATGGTGTACGGCATCATCAACCTCATCAACTTCGCCCACGGCGAAGTGCTGATGGTGGGCGCTCTGACCAGCTGGACGGTGGTCGGCTGGCTGACTGACAGCGGCATGCCCGGTTGGGCCATGATGGCCCTCTCGCTGCTGTGTGCGGTGGTGGTGTGTTCGGCGCTGAACTTCAGCATCGAGAAGCTGGCCTACCGTCCGCTGCGCAACGCGCCGCGGCTGGCGCCGTTGATCACCGCCATGGGCATGAGTCTGCTGTTGCAGACGCTGGCGATGATCATCTGGAAGCCGAACCCCAAGCCCTATCCGCAGCTGCTGCCGCCCGATCCCATCGACCTGGGCGGTCCGGTCATCACGCTCACGCAGTGCCTGATCCTGGGCCTGACGGTGGTGATCCTGGCGGCGCTGATGTTCCTCGTCAACCGCACCAAGCTCGGACGCGCGATGCGAGCCACGGCCGAGAACCCGCGCGTGGCGGCGCTGATGGGCGTGCGGCCGGACATGGTCATCTCGGCCACCTTCGTCATCGGCGCGATGCTGGCCGCCGTGGCCGGCGTGATGTGGGCCGCCAACTACGGCACCGTGCAGCACGCGATGGGCTTCCTGCCCGGGCTGAAGGCCTTCACTGCGGCGGTGCTGGGCGGCATCGGCAACCTGGCCGGCGCCGTCGTCGGCGGGCTGCTGCTGGGCCTGGTCGAGGCCCTGGGCGCAGGCTACCTGGGCGCGCTGACCGGCGGCGTGCTGGGCAGCCATTACGCCGACATCTTCGCCTTCGTCGCGCTGATCCTGGTGCTGACGTTGCGACCTCAGGGACTGCTGGGCGAACGTGTGGCCGACCGGGCCTGAGGAGCGCCACGCGATGAAGCACAAGGTCGTCATCTTTTTCATCTGCGCCGTGCTGTTGCTGGCGCTGCCGATCTTCGCCGGTCAATTCGGACAGGGCTGGGTGCGCATCATGGCGGTGGCGCTGCTGTATGTGCTGCTGGCCTTGGGCCTGAACATCATCGTCGGCTATGCCGGGCTGCTGGACCTGGGTTTTGTCGCCTTTTATGCGGTGGGCGCCTACATGTATGCGCTGCTGGCCAGCCCGCACCTGTTCGAGACCTTTCCGTGGATCGCGGCCCTGCTGCCCGACGGCCTGCACACGCCGATCTGGATCGTCGTCCCACTGGCGGCGGGGCTGGCGGCCATCGCCGGCGTATTGCTGGGCACGCCGGTGCTGAAGTTGCGCGGCGACTACCTCGCCATCGTCACCCTGGGCTTCGGCGAAATCATCCGCGTGTTCCTGAACAACCTGGAGCACCCGGTCAACATCACCAACGGACCCAGGGGCCTGGACCGCATCGACCCGATGACGGTCTCGGTCGCCGGCAACACCTTCAGCTTCGGCAAGCCGCTGGTCATCGGCAGCTACAGCATGCCCTCGGTGACGCTGTATTACTACCTCTTCCTGATGCTGGTGGTGGCCAGTGTCGTCATCTGTCACAGGCTCGAGACCAGCCGCATCGGCCGCGCGTGGATGGCCATCCGCGAGGACGAGATCGCCGCCAAGGCGATGGGCATCAACACCCGCAACATGAAGTTGCTGGCCTTCGGCATGGGGGCCACCTTCGGCGGTGTCAGCGGCAGCATGTTCGCGGCCTTCCAGGGCTTCGTCTCGCCCGAGGCATTCAGCCTGATGGAGAGCGTGATGATCGTGGCCATGGTCGTGCTGGGCGGCATGGGCCACCTGCCCGGCGTGGTGCTGGGCGCGGTGTTGCTGGCGGCCCTGCCCGAGGTGCTGCGCTATGTGGCCGGGCCGCTGCAGCAGATGACCGGCGGGCGGCTGGATGCGTCGATCCTGCGCCAGTTGCTGATCGCGCTGGCGATGATCAGCATCATGTTGCTGCGACCGCGGGGGCTGTGGCCCTCGCGTGAACATGGCAAGGCCGCACCCGTGCCTGCGGCGCCGCCCGCAGTGCCACCGGCTGCACCATCTTCGGCCAGTCCGGCCCCAGGGACCGCCGCATGAGCACCCCCGTATTGCGCGTGCAGGGCGTCAACAAGCGCTTCGGCGGACTGCAGGCGCTTTCCGATGTGGGCGTCGAGATCCATGCCGGGCAGGTCTACGGCCTGATCGGCCCCAATGGCGCGGGCAAGACGACCTTCTTCAACGTCATCACCGGCTTGTACCTCCCCGACGGTGGCAGCTTCGAGCTGGGCGGCAAGCCCTACAAGCCGGCGGCGGTGCATGAAGTGGCGGCGGCCGGCATTGCGCGCACCTTCCAGAACATCCGCCTGTTCCCGGAAATGACGGCACTGGAAAACGTCATGGTAGGCCGCCATGTGCGCACGCACTCGGGCCTGCTGGGGGCCGTTTTCCGCACCCGCGCCTTCAAGGCCGAAGAAATCGCCATCGCCGAACGCGCGCAGGAACTGCTGGACTATGTCGGCATCGGCCACTACGCCGAGTTCCGCGCCCGCACGCTGAGCTACGGCGACCAGCGCCGGCTGGAGATCGCGCGCGCGCTGGCCACCGACCCCAAGCTGATTGCCCTGGACGAACCCGCCGCCGGCATGAACGCGACCGAAAAGCTCGTGCTGCGCGAGCTGATCGACCGCATCCGCAAGGACGGCCGCACCATCCTGCTGATCGAGCACGACGTGAAGCTGGTGATGGGCCTGTGCGATCGCGTCACCGTGCTCGACTACGGCAAGCAGATCGCCGAGGGCACACCGGCACAGGTGCAGAAGAACGAGAAGGTGATCGAGGCCTACCTCGGCGTCGCGCACGCCTGAACGCCAAAACCGAGAACGGACGGCATGACGAAGACAATGCTGAAGGTCAGCGCGCTGAAGGTGGCCTACGGTGGCATCCAGGCCGTCAAGGGCATCGACTTCGAGGTCCACGAGGGTGAACTCGTCAGCCTCATCGGCGCCAACGGCGCCGGCAAGACGACGACGTTGAAGGCCATCACCGGTACCCAGCCGGTGGCCGATGGTTCGATCGAGTACTGCGGGCGCGCCATCAAGGGGCAGGGCGCCTGGGACCTGGTCAAGCAGGGCCTGGTGATGGTGCCCGAGGGCCGCGGCACCTTCGCCCGCATGACCATCGTCGAGAACCTGCAGATGGGCGCCTTCGTGCGCAACGACAAGGAGATCGACGCCGACATCGACAAGGTCTTCGCCATCTTTCCGCGGCTGAAGGAACGTGCCAAGCAACTGGCCGGCACCATGAGCGGCGGTGAGCAGCAGATGCTGGCCATGGGCCGGGCGCTGATGGCGCGGCCCAAGGTGCTGCTGCTGGACGAGCCCAGCATGGGCCTGAGCCCGATCATGGTGGACAAGATCTTCGAGGTCATCAAAGACATCCACAGCCGCGGCACCACGGTGCTGCTGGTGGAGCAGAACGCCAGCCGTGCGCTGGGCCTGGCCGACCGCGGCTATGTGATGGATTCCGGCGAGGTCACGATGAGCGGCGACGCCAAGGCCCTGCTGGCCGACCCGCGGGTGCGCGCCGCCTACCTCGGGGAATGAGCGGCATGTCGCCGCACCTGACGATGGAGCAAGCCATGCAAGCTTTTTCTGCCCGCCTGCGTCCTGCGGCCGCCAAGATCGCAGCGTTCATGCTGGCGGTGGCCGCCACGTGGCCAGCCGCGGCCTTCGAACTCGTCACTGCGGCCGAGGCCGCTGCCGATCGCAAGGCCCCGGCACCGGCGCGCACACGCAGCCTGCCGGTACCCGGTGCGCCCCGCATCGAACTTCTGGCGCCGGACACCGGCAAGCCCGTGCCGGCGCCGATGGACCTGCGACTGCGCTGGACGCCGCAAGGCGATGCCACCATCGACCGCTACAGCGTGCGTGTGCTCTACGGCAAGCTGGGCCTGGATGTCAGCACACGCGTGCTGGCCGCGGCCAAGGTCGATGCTGCCGGGCTGGATGCACCGGGTGCACGGCTGCCCGTGGGCACGCACCTGATCGCGGTGGAGGTGATGGACAGCGCCAAGCGCCTTGGCCGGCGCGAGTTCAGCGTTCAGATCGTGCCCTGAAGAACCAGGGTCGTACTTCCTGCCGTCGGCGTGAGCTTGTCCAGTTCGGACGTGAAACTGTCGGCGTAGAACTCTTCTGGCGGCAGACCGCAGCGCGCGACGAAATCGCGCTCGGCACTTTCCACCATCAACGGTGCGCCGCAGGCATAGACCTGGTGGCCCGACAGGTCGGGCCAGTCGGCCATGACCGCGTGGTGCACGAAGCCGGTGCGTCCGTTCCAGGCATCTTCCGGCGTGGCCTCGCTGAGCACCGGCACATAGCGCAGGTGCGGCATCTCCGCAGCGGCTTGCACGGCCCGGTCGTGCTGGTAGAGGTCGGCCCGGCGGCGTGCACCCCAGTACAAGACGGCCGGCCGATCGACGCCTTGATCCTGCATCTGTTCGATCAGGGCCTTGATGGGCGCGAAGCCTGTGCCGCCGGCCAGCAGCACCATGGGTTTGTTGCTTTCGCGCAGGAAGAAGCTGCCGAAGGGCCCTTCCAAGCGCAGGATGTCCTTCTCCTTCATCGCTCCAAAGACATGGTCTGTGAATTTGCCCCCGGGCATGTGGCGGAGGTGCAGCTCGATCGCTGGCGGGCTGCCCAGGCGTTGCGGTGAATTGGCCATGCTGTAGCTGCGTCGCGAACCATCGCGAAGGATGAATTCGACGTACTGCCCGGCGCGGTACTGCAGGTTCTGGTTGGCTGGCAGCTGCAACTTCAGCACGAGCACATCGACCGCAGGGCGTTCCAGACTCAGCACGCGGCTGGGCAGCTTCAGCACCGGGTACTCGCCGGCGCCCGGCACGCTGCGCGCCTCGACCACGCAATCGGTCTGCGGTGCGGCGCAGCAAGGCAGGATGTAGCCGGCGTCTTCCTCGGCCACCGACAGCGCCTTCAGCTGGTGCGCACCGTGGATGACGCGACCTTCGAGAAGGCGGCTTTTGCAAGAGCCGCAGGCGCCGTCGCGGCAGCCGTAAGGCAGGCCGATGCCCTGGCGGATGGCGGCCGACAGCATGGCCTCGTCGCGCTCGACGCTGAAGCTGCGCTGGGCGGGTTTCAGGGTGACAGTGAAGCTCATGGCGGTGCACATAGCGCCTGCAAGGCGCGCTTAAACTTGAAGCCCGATTGTGCCCATGCCGCTCACCACGCCCGCCCTGCTGCCCGCCAAAGCCCTCGCATCAGGCGCCACCGCAGGACCTGGCGCCAGTGACTCGCGCGCCGCGCCAGGGCGCAGACCGGTGCTGCTGATCGTCGGCTGCGGCGACATCGGTCTGCGGGTGCTGCGTCTGCTGCGCGGCCGCTGGCGCGTGCTGGCGTTGACGTCCTCGCCCACGCGCAGGCCCGAACTGCGCGCCGCGGGTGCCGTGCCGCTGCTGGGCGATCTGGATCAGCCTGCCACGTTGTGGCGTCTGGGCGCGCTGGCCGACGCCGTACTGCACCTGGCGCCGCCGCCGGGGCAGGGCGACAGCGACCCCCGCACCGCCGCATTGCTGAACGTGCTGCGCCGGGGTGGCCGGGTGCGCCGGCTGGTCTACGCCAGCACCACCGGTGTCTATGGCGACTGCGGCGGCGCGCGCTTCGACGAGACCCAAGCGCTGCGCCCCGCCAACGCCCGCGCCCACCGGCGCGTGGATGCCGAGGCGCGCTGCCGCTGGTTCGGCCGGGCCGGCGGTGTGAGCGTGTCGCTGCTGCGCATCCCGGGCATCTACGCCAGCGACCGTCCGGGTGGCCACCCGCGTGAACGCCTGCAACGCGGCACGCCGGCACTGGCGCCGGCCGACGACGTCTTCACCAACCACATCCACGCCGACGACCTGGCACGGGCCTGCGTGACGGCTTTGCACCGCGGGCGGCCGCAGCGCGCGTATCACGTCAGCGACGACACCGAAATGCGCATGGGTGAGTACTTCGACCTGGCGGCCGACCTGTGCGGCCTGCCGCGCCCGCCCCGCATCACCCGTGTCGAGGCGCAGCAGCAGTTGTCGCCGATGCAGCTGAGCTTCATGAGCGAATCGCGCCGCCTGGACAACACGCGCCTGAAGCGCGAACTGCGTCTGGTGCTGCGCTACCCGACCGTGCAAGACGGGTTGCGGCACGGCTGATGTCGGGCACGCGAGGGTGGGTTACACGCCGCTGGCGCGCACCAACGTGTACTCGCGGTCCACTGTGTTGACGCGCACCGTGCGTGGTCGGCCGGCGCGTTCGATCTCCAGCACCACCTCGCGTTCGCTGGCGCTGCCGGCCCACAGCGTCTGCCACAGCCTGGCCACGCTGGTGACCTTGACGCCGTCGATATAGACGATGCGGTCGCCGGCTTCCAGGCCCGCCACATCGGCCGGGCTGTCGTCGGTGACCCGCTGCACCTGCACCACGCCGCCGACCTGACTGCAGTTCAGGCCGAGCCAGGCGCGTGCGCTGACCAGGGATCGGCCGCGTTGACGCATCTCGTCCAGCACCGGCTTGATCAGGTCCACCGGCACGAACATGTTGCCGGGCACGCCTTCCTGTTCGCTCTCGCTGACATCGGCCAGCCACAGCGAGCCGATCCCCAGCAACTCGCCGCGGGCGCTGAACAGGCCGGCGCCGCTGTGGTCTCGGCGCGGTGGCGTGGTGTAGAGCGCGGCATCGAGGTGGTACTCCCAGCTGGCGGTGAAGGCGCGGCGGGACAGCAGTCGGGCCACGCTGACGGCCGCGTTGGCGCCGCCGCTGGCCACAGACATCGGCTCTTCGTTCGTGATACCCGCGGACGTGCCCAGCGGTACGGGTTCACGGCCCAGTGGCGCCAGCGCCTGCACCAGGCCCAGACCCGTGGCCGCGTCCTGCGCGACGACGCGTGCGGGCACCCGCCGCCCGTCATCAAGACTCAGCTCCACCGACTGCGCCTCCAGGATCAGGTAGCCGATCGTCAACACCAGGCCGTCGGCGCCGATCAGCACGCCCGAGCCTTCACGCCGACTGCCCAGGATGCGCTCGGTGCGTGCGCCCTCGACCACCTGCACCTTCACGCCGACGACCGCATCACGGGCACGTTCCAAGGCACGCGACTGCGCCTCAAGCGCCGAGCCGCTGGCGGCCGAGACCAGGGTGGTGCCCAGGCAGGTCAACAGCGCGACGGCTGATCGCCAACCGAACTGCAGGTTCCGCCCGCTGACAGCCATTGATAAGCGCATGCCGCAGGATGCCGTGGCTGCGACACCGTGTTGGTGTGAGGGTCTCAGCAAGCGCCTGGCGAACTCAGCGCCGGCGCGATCCAAAGGGCGACTTCTTGCGCCACCAGCGGATCATCAGGAAGCCGCCGACCATGCCGCCGAGGTGCGCGAAGTGCGCCACGCCCGTGCGGCCGGTGAAGCCCAACAGCAATTCGAGGCCACCGAAGATCATGACGAAGGTGCGCGCCTTCATCGGGATCGGCGGAAACAGCGGCACGATGATCCGGTTCGGGAACAGCATGCCGAAGGCCAGCAGCAGGGCAAACAGTCCACCTGAGGCGCCCACGGTCGGCACCGGGGACCGGGTCAGCCAGGTGACCAGCAACTGCGCCACCGCGGCGGCCAGCACACCGGCCAGCAAGAACTGCAGATAGCGCTTGGCGCCCCACAGACGCTCCAGCTCCGAGCCGAACATCCACAGGCCCAACATGTTGAAGAACAGGTGGAAGGTGTCGCCATGCAGGAAGGCATAGGACACCAGTTGCCAGGGCTGGAAGTACGGCGTGATCAGCGGCCACAACGCAAACCAACTCTCCAGCGGCATGCCGGCGCGCTGGGCCAGGAACTGCACAAGAAACACGGCCGTGCAAATCAGCAGCAGGTTCTTGGTAACGGGTGGCAAGGGCGGCATGCTGGGCGTGGGGCAGGGCGCGGGCCGCGCCGCGACAGTCGTAGAGGCTTGCATCGTCGGTGCCGTCATCGCACCCCCAGCCTGCGCTGGTGCCCGCGGCCAGACTCGAACTGGCACGCCTTGCGGCGGCGGATTTTGAGTCCGCTACGTCTACCGATTTCGTCACGCGGGCCGTGTCGAACGGCTTTGCAGCCGAAGGCAGGATTATCACATGCACCCTGCGCGCCACCCGGTGCGCTGCGACAATCCGCGTCTGCCCTGGAGACTGCTGATGGCGGACCACGCCCACCCCACGCCTGCGACCTACAAGACCCTGGAAGACGCCATCGGCGGCACGCCTCTGGTGCGCCTGCAACGCCTGCCTGGCGCTGCGGTCGACGCTCGCGGCAACGTCGTGCTGGGCAAGCTGGAAGGCAACAATCCGGCCGGCAGCGTCAAGGACAGGCCTGCCATCCAGATGATCCGACGGGCCGAGGCGCGCGGCGAGATCAAGCCCGGCGATACGCTGATCGAAGCCACCTCGGGCAATACCGGCATCGCGCTGGCGATGGCCGCGGCCATCCGCGGCTACCGCATGGTGCTGGTGATGCCCGAGGACCTGTCGATCGAGCGCGCGCAGACCATGCGGGCTTTCGGTGCCGAGCTCATCCTGACCCCGCGCAGCGGCGGCATGGAGTACGCCCGCGACCTGGCCGAACAGATGCAGCGCGAAGGTCAGGGGCGGGTGCTCGATCAGTTCGCCAACGCCGACAACCCGAGCGTGCACTACGAGACCACGGGCCCCGAGATCTGGGCCGACACCGGCGGTCGCGTGACGCACTTCGTCAGCGCCATGGGCACCACCGGCACGATCACCGGCGTGTCGCGCTTCCTGAAGGAACGCAATGCAGCGGTGCGCATCGTGGGCGCGCAACCCAGCGAGGGCAGCCGCATCCCGGGCATCCGCAAATGGCCCGAGGCCTATCTGCCGAAAATCTACGACCCGCGCCATGTCGATGAACTGGTGCTGGTCAGCCAGGCCGATGCCGAAGACATGGCGCGCCGCCTGGCGCGCACCGAGGGCCTGTTCGCCGGCATCTCGGCCGCAGGGGCCTGCTGGGTGGCGCTGCAGATTGCGCAGCGGGTCGAGAACGCGACCATCGTCTTCATCGTCTGCGATCGCGGCGACCGCTACCTGTCGACCGGCGTCTTCCCAGGCTGATCGCTGCTTCGGCCGACCGACATGCCCAGCGACGACTACCGCCACTGCCCGCGCTGCGCCGCGCCGCTGGCGCAGATCGAACGCGACGAAGACAGCGGACCGAAGACGCGGTTGCGCTGCAGCGCCTGCGACTGGACACACTGGAACAACCCCACGCCCGTGCTGGCGGCGGTGTTGGAGTGCACCGACCGCGACGGGCAGATCCTGCTGGCACGCAATGCGGCCTGGCCCGGGCGCATGTTTGCGCTCATCACCGGCTTCATGGAGGCCGGCGAGACGGCCGAAGAAGGCATCGCGCGTGAAGTGCTTGAAGAGACCTCGCTGCAGGCGCACGCGGTATCGCTGATCGGTGTCTACGACTTCAGGCGCATGAACCAGCTGATCGTGGCCTATCACGTGCAGGCCTGCGGAGAGATCCGGCTGTCGCCCGAACTGGCCGAGTACAAGCTGTTCACGCCCCAGAGCGTGCGTTGCTGGCGCGCCGGCACCGGGCTTGCGCTGGCCGACTGGCTTCGCCAGCGCGGGCATGAGCCCACATTCATCGACCTGCCACCGCGCACCTAGAATTCCGCCGCATGGACTTCACCAAAGAAATCGACACCCGCGGCTTGAACTGCCCGCTGCCCATCCTGAAAGCCAAAAAGGCGCTGGCCGAGCTGGCCGCCGGCGACGTGCTGAAGGTGCTGTCCACCGACCCCGGGTCGGTGCGCGACTTCCAGGCCTTCGCTCGGCAGACGGGCAACGAGCTGGTCGAGCAGACCAACAGCGGCAACGAGTTCGTGCACCTGTTGCGCAGGCGCTGAGGCTTTCTTCGGCAGCCGCGCTGGCGCGTTACAGCGCCAGACCCTTCAGGAAGTCGCGGAAGCCCGGCCCCAATTGCGGGTGCGCCAGCGCCAGCTCGACATTGGCCTCCAGGAAACCTTCCTTGCTGCCGCAGTCGTAGCGCTTGCCCTGGTAGCGGTAGGCAAACACCTTCTCGCGCCGCAACAGCGAGGCGATGCCGTCGGTGAGCTGGATCTCGCCGCCCACGCCCCGCGGCTGGGTGGCGATCTCGTGAAACACACCCGGCGTCAGGATGTAGCGACCGGCCACGCCCAGGCGTGAAGGCGCGTCCTCGGGGGCTGGCTTCTCGACGATCCGCGTGACATCGACGACCCGGTCGTTGACCTCGGTGCCGGCCACGATGCCGTAGCGGCGCGTGTGTTCGGCCGGCACTTCCTGCACTGCCAGGATCGACGCGCGCCATTCTTCGAACTGCTCGACCATCTGCGCCAGCACGGGCGGTGTGCCCACCATCAGGTCGTCGGCCAGCAGCACCGCAAAGGGCTGGTTGCCCACCAGCCGCTGAGCGCACAGCACGGCATGT